>NZ_WSPP01000070.1:0-6594 GCF_009767705.1 Myroides sp. LoEW2-1
AGTAATAATTATAGCGACATAAATGTTCAATATGTAGTTTTATACAATTAAAAATAAAAATAGCTATATATTTGCAACTAAGTTATTTTTGATATGGGAAGTGAAAAAAATCAAGAAATAGTTAAGAACGTATTTACAAAGTTCTTAGAAGAAAAAGGACATCGTAAAACACCTGAAAGATTTGCTATTCTACAAGAGATCTACGATAGTGAAGAACATTTTGATATTGAGTCTTTGTATATCAAAATGAAAAATAAAAACTATCGAGTAAGTAGAGCAACTCTTTACAACACGATTGAAATCCTATTAGAATGTGGCTTAGTAAGACGTCATCAATTTGGTCAAAACCAAGCGCACTATGAGAAGTCTTACTTTGATAAACAACACGATCACATTATTATCACTGATACAGGTGAAGTAGTAGAATTTTGTGATCCGCGTATACAAACGATTAAAAAAACGATAGAAGATATATTCAATATCGAAATTCACAATCACTCTTTATACTTCTACGGAACAAGAAAGAAAACCGAAGAAGCTACACAAGAAGGTTCTGAAAGCACAAACAACTAATAAAAGAACATTTAACAACACAAACAATGACTGTAGATTTACTACTAGGCCTACAATGGGGCGATGAAGGAAAAGGTAAAATCGTAGACGTTTTAACCTCTAAATATGATATCATTGCTCGTTTTCAAGGTGGACCAAATGCGGGACACACTTTAGAATTTGACGGAATCAAACACGTATTAAGAACGATTCCTTCTGGAATATTCCACAAAAATGCAATCAATATTATTGGAAACGGAGTTGTTATCGATCCTGTTGTTTTCATCAAAGAAATTGAAGGTCTGGAGAAATTTAACATCGATATTTATAGTCGATTACTGATTTCAAGAAAGGCACACTTGATATTGCCAACACATCGTTTACTTGACGCTGCTTCTGAAGCTGCAAAAGGAAAAGCTAAGATTGGTTCTACATTAAAGGGAATTGGTCCAACTTATATGGACAAAACAGGTAGAAACGGATTAAGAGTTGGAGATATTGAATTAGTAGACTTCAAAGATAGATACCGCACTTTAGCTGACAAACACGAAGCTATGATAAAGTTTCACGATGTGGACATGCAGTATAACCTCAAAGAATTAGAACAAGAATTTTTTGAAGCAGTAGAGCAACTTAAAAAATTAACCTTTATTGATAGTGAACATTATGTCACACAAGCACTCAAAGAAGGTAAATCTATCTTAGCAGAAGGTGCACAAGGTTCACTTTTAGATATAGACTTTGGAACATATCCTTTTGTTACTTCATCTAATACAACTGCTGCTGGAGCATGTACAGGCTTAGGTGTTCCTCCAAATAAAGTTAAAAACGTATTTGGTATATTTAAAGCTTATACTACTCGCGTTGGTAGTGGTCCCTTCCCTACTGAATTACACGACGAAATAGGTGCAACAATGGCAAATGTAGGTCGTGAATTTGGATCAGTTACTGGAAGAGCAAGACGTTGTGGTTGGTTGGATTTAGTAGCTCTTAAATATGCTGTTGAAGTAAATGGGGTTACTGAACTTTACATGATGAAAGGCGATGTATTATCTGGATTTGACACTTTAAAGATTTGTACAAAATACAAATACAATGGTCAAGAAATAGAACATCTACCATTTAACATTGAACCAGAAAACGTTGAGCCAGTTTACGTTGAGAAAAAAGGTTGGAAAGCAGACTTAACAGGAATGACTTCATACGAAGAATTACCTATAGAATTAAAAGAGTATATCGAGTTCATTGAAAAAGAACTTGAAGTACCTGTAAAAATAGTATCTGTAGGTCCTGATAGAACACAGACAATCATCAAATAAATGATATATAAAAAACACTTCCTTTCGGAAGTGTTTTTTGCTTTAATAGGCTATGTTATAATTTATTCACAACTAAAATCTTTGTTCACATTTTTTACTTAAATTTGAAAAAAATTTTAGACTTGAGAGCAATACATATTTCATTTATACTTTTACTCTTCACTTTCATAAGTTTCAGCCAAACTCCTAATAAGAATAAAATCATTATTCACCATGCTGATCGATCAGATATCAATGAGGAACTTTTGCCTAATGCAGTTATTTTGACAGGTAATATCCTTGCTGAACACGATGGTATGACTATGCGCTGTAATAAAGCTTATTACTTCAAAAATGAAGAATATCTAAAACTATTTGGCAATGTGCATATTGTCCAACAGGACACTTTAATTATGGACAGCAAATATGCTGAATATAACGCAATAAATGGTTTTGCTTATGCTCAAGGCGATGTAGAGCTTCGCAGTCCTGACTCAACTCTTGTTACAGATACATTAAAATTTGACAGAGGTCAAAACCTTGTGTATTACGATAGTTATGCAAAAATTACAAATAAGGGAAATGTCTTAGAAAGCAATAAAGGGAAATACTTTTCAAATGAAAAGAAATTTCAATTTTTCAATGCAGTAAAGATCACTACAGAAAAGGGAACAATAGTAAAATCAAACCACTTAGATTATTATGAAGTACCAGAACATGCTTATGTGTTCGGTCCATCTACTATTACAAGTGAAGAAGATTTTATATACACGGAAAATGGCTTTTATGACGTTCAACAAGATTTAGGAAAACTCTTAAAGAATTCCTATATATGGTATGATAAGAGAAAATTAGAAGCCGACTCGATCTACTATGCAAAATTACAAGACTTTGCTTCTGCTTCCTATAATGTGCGAATAACTGACACTGTTAATAGAGCTGTCATAACAAGTCATTATGCTGAAATGCACAAAGCGAAAGATTCTATTTTCGTTACTAAAAAACCATTAGTAAAAAAAGAAAACGAACCCAAAGACACTCTTTATCTCCACGCTCCAATTATAACGCTTACTGGCAAAGAGAAGCAAAGAGTCATTAAGGCATATCAAGGTGCGAGAATACTCAGAGATAGTATGAGTGGTAAAGCGGATTCTATACACACAAGCGAGCTGACTGGAATAACTAAAATGATCGGTAAGCCAGTACTTTGGAATGGAGAAAGTCAACTCTCAGGTAAGTTAATTCACTTGCTTAGCAATGTTGAAACGCAAAAGATGGATTCATTAAAAGTATTAGAGGATGCTTTTGTTATCGAGAGAGATACTATTGGCGATGGATTTAATCAAGTCAAAGGTGTGAACTTATATGGCAAATTCCAAGACAATAAACTCAATGAAATAGACGTAATTAAAAATGCCGAAATTGTATATTATATGTACAATGAGAAAAATGAGTTCGTAGGTATAGACAAAGGTATTTGCAGCCACATTAACGTTACATTTGAAGAAAACAAAATTGCTACTGCTTCGCGAATTGTCGCACCTACGAGTACCCTTTACCCAGATGATTTTTTACCTACAAACGCAAGAAAACTAAGGGGATTTTTATACAGAGGTGATGAAAAGATTACGGGTCTGCAAAATATCTATTCTCAAGAAGAATTAGACAAAGAAAAACTATTACTTGAAGAATTAAAATCTAAGAAACACATCTATGACTTGCCAATGGCAATTCAAGCCGAAACATTAGAGGCAGAATCTACGGGTGAGAATCTATTAGATCGTTCTCCAAGAAAAACCGATAGTAGTACTAATGTAAGTAGCCCATCGCCTACTTCAAAAGCGATAAACACCAAGAAAGAAGAAAAAGATTTAAACAAATTCTCTGAGCAAAAGAAAGAGCAACCTAAGATGTTGAAAAAAGAAGAAAAAGCACCAGAGAAAATGCTAAAGTTAAAATAACATAAGATTAGATCATGAAAACTGATTTTTACAAATACCAAGCACAAACTTCGCCTAATCCAATAGGTATGCAAGTGGCTTATGCTAAAGGTTCTTATATATACGACATTAACAACAAACCCTATTTAGACTTTGTAGCAGGAGTATCTGCTTGTACTTTAGGACATCAACACCCGAAAGTAAATCAAGCAATAAAAGATCAATTAGATAAATATTCTCACGTAATGGTTTATGGAGAATATATACAAGATCCTGCAGTAGAGTTTTGTAAATTATTAGCAGAGAATATCCCTGCTCCTTTAAACAAAACATACTTAGTTAATTCAGGTACAGAAGCTACAGAAGGAGCTCTAAAATTAGCTAAAAGAGTAACGGGAAGAAGTCAATTGATATCTTGCTTTAATGCCTATCATGGAAACACAATGGGATCTATGAGTGTAATGGGATTTGAAGAAAGAAAAAGGGCTTTCCGCCCCCTATTACCTGATGTAGATTTCATACACTTTAACAATGTAGATGACTTGCAAAAAATAACTACAAAAACTGCTGGAATTATCTTGGAAACTATTCAAGGTGGAGCAGGATTTGTAGAGCCGTTTGACGGTTTTCTTACAAAAGTAAAACAGCGTTGTCAAGAAGTTGGGGCGTTAATGATTGTAGATGAGATTCAACCTGGTTTTGGTAGAACAGGAAAACTATTTGGATTTCAAAATTACGATGTTGTACCAGATGTTATAGTCATGGGAAAAGGTATGGGTGGTGGAATGCCTGTTGGAGCATTTACTGCAAGTGACAAACATATGGATATGTTATATGACAATCCAAAATTTGGTCATATTACTACCTTCGGTGGTCACCCAGTTATTGCAGCGGCAAGTCTTGCAACATTAAAAGAGCTGGTAGAGACAGACATCATGGAGCAAACCCTTGAGAAAGAAAAGCTATTTCGAAAACTACTTGTACACCCACTTATTACAGAAATACGTGGACGAGGTTTGATGTTAGCTCCAATGACACTAAGTGCAGACATTACCAATAGAGTCATCATTAAGTGTCAAGAAAAAGGAGTTATCCTATTTTGGTTGTTATTTGAAGGAAAAGCAATACGCATAACACCACCGCTAACGATAAGCGAAACGGAAATAGAACAAGGATGTGCGATGATAATCGAAGCACTTGATGAAGTACAAAAAGAATTAGGACTTTAATACCTATATTAAAAAAGACAAAACAAAATGCATTTAGATAACGAAGAGGAAGAGTACAGAATGACTTTATCTCGTTTTGAATCAATGTTAAAGACGAATAAAGTACTATTTTTCGACTCTGAAGAATTTGAAAGTATTATTCTTCATTATTTGGATTCAGGTAAATTGACCCTTGCTAAAAAAGCACTTAAATTAGGTCAAGAACAACACCCAAATTCTACAAGTTTAAAATTAGTAGAAGTTGAACTGCTTATATTTCAAAATAAATTAGAAGCAGCAGATAAGTTATTAGATCAAATAGAGGAGATAGACCCTACAAACGAAGAAGTGTACATCCAAAGATCAACAGTTTATTCGAAGAAAGGCAATCACCTCGACGCAATAGAATCTTTAAAGAAAGCATTGAAGCTAACAGAGGATTTAGCTGATGTGTACTCTCTTTTAGGGATGGAATACTTGTTAGTAGATGAAATTGAATTAGCTAAAGACAGTTTTATTCAGTGTTTAGAAAATGACGAAGAAGATCAATCAGCACTTTACAATGTGATCTATTGTTTTGATTTTCTATCAGAAAACAACGAAGCAATTGATTTCTTAACTGCCTATATTGACAGAAAACCGTACAGTGAAATTGCTTGGCATCAATTGGGAAGACAATACTTTGCTTTAAAGAATTACAAAAAAGCTGTTTGGGCATTTGAATATGCTACTTTAATTGACGATCAATTTTTGGGAGCTTACCTTGAGAAAGGGAAATCTCTTGAAAAACTTAAAAAATACAAAGAAGCTATAGAGAATTATGTCGTTACACTAGAATTAGATGATCCTACTTCTTATGTGTTATTGCGTATAGGTAGTTGTTATGAAGACTTAAACAACTTCCCTCAAGCTATGGAGTATTATAAAAGAGCAGTTCACGAAGATCCTTCATTAGACAAAGGATGGCTTTCCTTAACTGACTTATCCATCAAAGAGGAAAAGTATGACAAAGCTTTAATGTACTTACAGAAAGCGATTAATATCGATGAATTCAACGATAAATACTGGTTGAGATATGCTGTCTTAAACAAAACACTTCTGGACTTTAAAGAGGCAGAAAAAGGATATAAAAAAGCAGCAGAGTTAGGCAGCCATATCATGGAGCATTGGATAGGTTGGGCAGATACCTTATATGTTTTAGGTGACTATGAAGAGGCTATCAATAAACTTTTACAAGTAATGGACTTTGAAGCTGATAATGCTGATATTTTATACAGACTCTCTGTATTGTTCTTTACGATAGAGAATTACGACAAGGGATCAGAGTATTTAGAAATAGCCTTAACTAAAAACTTTGAAAAGAGAGAAATCATCAAAACCTACTTCCCTATTCAATGGGAAAGTCCGTTTGTTCAAAACACAATTAGAAAATTTACCAAACAATAAATTACAAAAGAGCGTCCCCAAAAAGGTTCGCTCTTTTTTATTGCTGATTCACATAAAATAACTAACTATGCATAAAGGTTATAATAACTAATTTTTATAAAACACACCTTATGACAAGACGCTTTGGTTTAATCGGTAAGAATATAGATT
>NZ_WSPP01000071.1:0-4897 GCF_009767705.1 Myroides sp. LoEW2-1
TATCAATAGTTAGGCTTTTGTTTCTGTGGAGTCGCCGAGAATCGAACTCGGGTCCAAACAAGCAATCAGAAAGCTTTCTACACGCTTAGTTTTTTATTAGATTTTCGACCGTTGGCTTGGCAAAAAACAGCCACCAAAAGCTTAGTTTCTAAAATGTCAAGATGCTAGCGAAACAATAGACATCTCTAGGTTTATTTTACGGTTCCCCTTGACAAAGCGCCACAAACCAAGGCTCTTAAGGAGAATTCAGCTCTTCCACCTGGTGGAAACTAAAGGCAATCTTACTATAATTCAGATTAAGCAGCTAAAGCGTAGTTATTTTCGCCGTTTAAAAAGTTCGTTAGATGATATTTACGAGCAACCTAACAACGCTCGACGTGCTTACTAACTAATTCCACTCGCTGTCAAAACCGATCGACCCCATAGTGTTTTAGTTATCTAAACTTGTGCAAAAATACATTGTTTTTTACTGTTTTCAAAGTATTGCCAAGTAATATATTTTATAATAAAACAATTTTCTCACTAATATACTCTATAATAGTTTATTACTTTTTTGGTTATATTATAAAATGTACATTTTTAACTACAAGAATATGGCTTTTTTTAAAAGCAATTAATTATTTATTCAGAAATAATTCTATATTTGGAGAACCAAGAAAACCTATAAAAAACCAAACAAACTATTATTATGAAAATTGGAATTATTAAGGAGCGGAAGAACCCTCCTGATAGACGCGTTGTGCTTTGTCCTAAACAAGCAAAAAATGCCTTAACAGCATATAATCAGCTTAGTATAGCTATAGAGCCGTCAGATATCAGGATTTTTTCAGATAAGCAATACATGGATGAAAACTTAGAAGTTAATTCAGATATGGATTCATGTGATATATTACTGGGGGTAAAAGAAGTTCCTATCCAAGCACTTATACCAAATAAAACTTATATCTTCTTTTCGCACACAATAAAGAAACAAGAACACAATCGCAAGCTACTTCAAGCTTGTTTAGAGAAGAACATAAGATTAATGGATCACGAAACATTTGTAGATCAAAACAATAAGAGGATTATTGGTTTTGGTCGTTATGCTGGAATAGTTGGAGCATACAATACATTACGCGCATTTGGACTAAAGTATGAATTGTACAATATCGCAAAAGCGGAAACACTACTACACAAAGAAGATTTAGTTCACCGTTTAAAGAAGCAATTTTTTCCACCTATTAAAATCGTTGTTACCGGATCAGGTAAAGTTGCTAATGGCATTATAGAGATACTCGATGCTATTAAAATTAAAAGAGTATCTCCAGAGCACTTTTTGAGTCAAAAATACGATAGAGCTGTTTATACTCAAATCGGAGTTACTGACTATTATAAGAGAATAGACGGAAGCCCTGCTGTTAAAGAAGATTTTTATGCTAATCCTGAACTTTTTGAAAGTGATTTTGAAAAGTACAGTAGAGTTTCTGATATTCTTATTACAGGCCACTTTTTTAAGAAGGGTTCTCCTGCAATACTTACCAAAGAAATGCTAAACTCAGCATATAATCAAATAAAAGTAGTAGGGGATGTTTCCTGTGACGTAGATCACGGACCTATTGCTTCTACTTTAAGAGCCTCAACTGTTGCAGATCCTTTCTATGGATATCACCCAGGTAAAAATATAGAGGTAGAATTTGATCACCCAGCTGCTATTACCGTAATGGCTATAGATAACCTTCCTTGTGAATTGCCAAAAGATTCCAGTGAGGGATTTGGGGAGATTTTTGTTCGAGAAATCTTACCTGCTTTTTTTAATGGAGATAAAGACCAAATATTGGAAAAATCAACCATAACTAAAGACGGCAAACTAACACAGAAGTTTAGTTACCTTCAAGATTTTGTAGATGATAAAGAATAGATGTTAAATAAAAAGCCTTATGAAGATGTTTCATAAGGCTTTCTTTATTTTATTGAAGTTTTGTTTTACGCTTATTAAATAACGTTGTTGGAATATGTAGATTTATTTTAGTTGAATCATTTAATTCCTTTCTCTTATTTGAAATATTTGTACTGATTTTTAGAATTTTTTCAGACAATTGAGCCAACCACATTAGCTGTTCAATCACTAAAATAGATTCTTCCATTAAGTTTTTTATTTCCTCGTCATCTGAATACTTTTTCTTTAATTCATATTCCCTTAAGTTTTTCAGGTATTCAAGACTGACATTATAGCTCGCAAGGATAGAATCTGTCACTAAATTTTCATGCAAATTAGCTACATTATATTGTTCTAAATACTCCACAGACATATCTAAGTTCTTATCAATATAATCCATAACAATATTAAAAGCTTCCGAAGCCTTAGTGGTGTGTTTGTGTTGAACATAGATACCAATAGAGGCTGCTGTTGATAAAAAAGTGTGATTAAGTACTGCTAATTCGTATATTTCAGATCGTAGAGTCTGCTTAGATTTAGGTTCTTGTATCATTCTTTGAAACGATGCCATTAAATTTCCTATTTCAATAAAAGCGTATTTACGAGCTAATTTATAAGGGAGGGTAACTTCACCTTTCTCATTATATAGTAAAGTAATCTCTTTCACATAATCTTTATTTGCTTTTACAGATTTAGAAAGATGTGTATTGACATTTAAAAACTCCCATGAAGGCCATAATAGATAATTTGCTCCAAAAGCTAAAACAGCCCCAATTACAGTATCTACAATTCTATAGAGTAATAAATCCATAAAATTTGGTGTCAATATAGCATAGATGAGTACAACGTACATGGTAATGAAGGTAACACCTACTTTATAATCAGTATGAGAAAACCAATACCCTATAATCATGGTAAAAATTGTTAAGTAGGCAATTACTGATACATTGTCTATAAATAACAATAATCCCAAGGCAAGTAATCCCCCTATAACTGTACCTATAACGCGTTCAAAGGCGCGCTGTTTGGTCAATCCAAAACCAGGTCTCATGATTACCACAATGGTTAATAAAATCCAATATGCGTTTAATAAAGCAAAAGCTTTACCTATAATAAAACCAACTAAAATGGTTAGTGTTAATCTTGTTGCATGTCTAAAGATCGTTGAAGTAAAGTTTAAGTTTTCTCTCAAAGTCTCCCAACGGTAGTGAACTGGAGTAAGGAACTTTTCCAAATCTTTAAACTTCTCTTTTACATCTGTAGTAAAAGCTTTTTCAATTAGAATCTTCTCTAAGATATGGATTTTAGCAATTTGGCTTTGAGCATAATGAAGAACATTAGAATACATCAGTACTGCTTCCATTTTATTCTCAGAGGTATTTTCTGTTGAAAACTCACTTAATTTGTTTTGTAATAATTCAATTTGTTGGTCTAACTTATACTTTGGTTGATACTTTAACCCCATATTTAACGCTTCACCTAACTCTTGAATTGTTAGAGAAAAGTCTTGAGCCAACTTTTGATAATCTTCGATAATATCAATTCTATCTTTAAAATACTCTCTTAATTTTTTGTGATCGAAAGAAGTAGAAGCTGCAATCTCTAATATTTCAACCAGGGTAGAGAATGCAACCAATAGGCGTCTATTATTTGAGGAGTTACTTGAGTTTGCTTTATTTCTGACTAAAAACTCACGTAAGTTTTCGTGTACTTCGTTCAGACTAACTTGAATTTTTAACTGTTCTTCAACTATCTTTTGAGTATCAGCTTTCTCAGACCACAGCATAGCGCGATACTTTAAGTAATCGGCTGTAAGTGTCATACATTCTGAAGTTTGTAAAACTCCATATCTACGAGGTCTAATAAAGTAAAAAATAACTGCAACCAATAAATAAAGCAATCCACCTAATAATAACATTAAACAGTGCATTAGTAAAGCATTTCCCTCATAGTTGTGAGCCAAACCTAAACTTGCTGCTAATAGGCCAGTAAAAGAGAGCATATTGGCACGATGTCCGTAAACGGAAATCATGCTTAAAGAAAATAGAATAAAGATAAAAATAGGGTAGAAGTACCAATGATTATTCGTTAGAGACAGCACAAGAGTAACAGCAGGGACAGTAAAAGCACCTACAAATAATCCGACTACCTTATCCTTTAAATTACTCGGAATATCTACTGGTGCGGTAAGCATGGCTCCCATAGCTGCAGCAAAGGCCCAGTTAAATTCTTTGTAAGGCATTAAAACCAAAAAAGGAATAACTGCTGATATTGTAATTTTTAATGAATCTCCAAGGTGTGAATTGTCTGTATATTTTCTTGCTTTAGTTAGCATAACTTGTTTGAGGTATTATAGCGTGAGTCTACTTTTTCAGTAAGCAAGATAAAACAATTTAAACATCAAAAATAATTTAGAAGATTATTTATTCGCTTATTTTTCCTTAATTTTGCTACTCAATTTTCGAGAAAAATAATAATTATGATATTGTCAGTAGTTGGGTATGGCGATCCTGTCTTAAGAAAAGTAGGAGAGAATATAACCCAAGATTACCCCGAATTAAAAGAGTTAGTGAATAATATGTACGAAACGATGTATTCTGCAAGTGGTGTTGGATTAGCTGCTCCACAAGTAGGACTACCTATTCGCCTATTTGTAATTGACGCAGCTCCTTTTGCTGAATTAGACGGGAATACAGAGGAAGAAGCAGCATTTTTAAAGACTTTAAAGAAAACATTCATCAATGCTAAGATCTTAAAAGAAGAAGGAGAAGAATGGGTGTTTAATGAAGGATGTTTAAGTATTCCAGATATACACGAAGGAGTTAAACGAAAAGAAAGAATCACCATAGAATATTATGATGAAAATTTCGTTAAACATGAAGAAGTATTTGACGGTTTAGCTGCAAGAGTTATTCAACATGAATACGATCACATTGAAGGTGTGCTGTTTACAGATAAACTTTCGACTTTAAAGAAGAAGCT
>NZ_WSPP01000072.1:0-308 GCF_009767705.1 Myroides sp. LoEW2-1
ACGACCAAGCGCTACAGGTCTAATAGCGTTTTCTACAAGATTATTGTCAATCTGTAGATTTCCATCATATAAGTACGCACTAAGATTATCCCATCTAGTTTGAGAGTAAGCAAAGGCCTTGCCTATTTGACTTTTAGGAAGTGTAAGTTTCATTTGAACAAACATATACTTACCAAGTTCATTGATGATAGGTAAACTCTCTTTTAGACGAAGCTCTTTGATTTGATCAGGTGTTAAGTTTTGTTCCTTCGCCTTTTTTTCCACAGCATATAGTTTCTGTATTTCTATAAGTACATGCTGTGCTTTTG
>NZ_WSPP01000007.1:0-37436 GCF_009767705.1 Myroides sp. LoEW2-1
ATTCACTTCTATGATAATTTCAATATCATAGTTGCTCAGTTTTTTTCTTAAGTGATTTACTAACTCATATTTATTCTCATCAAAGCTCAGTTTCGAACCGTGATTAGGCAATTCCAGATAAATTAAGTGTTTTTCCAACCTTGGTTGAGTCATTCCCATCAACGAAGACATCAACATATAACCAGTTCGACTTAACTTCTGCATATATAACTGCCATTCGTTCATCATTTGCTCGAATGAAAACAACAACCTTGGCAAATCTTCAGGATCGACAATATTCTTTTCTAAAGACGACTCTAACTCCCGTTTCTTTCTGATACTTGAAAGTGATAAAGCATTTACGCGTTTATTGTTTTGAGCAAATGAACCTTGAAGATTCTGTTGAGTAGTATCTTGCTGCAGTTGATTATTATCAACGGGCTGGTTTTGAATTGGAGCACCACCTTGCTGCATTTGGTTGTTATCAAATGACTGATTCTGCATTGGAGCATTCCCCTGCTGCATTTGGTTGTTGTCAAATGGTCCATTCTGCATTGGAGCACTACCCTGCTGCAGTTGATTATTGTCAAATGGTCCACTCTGCATTGGAGCATTACCTTGCTGCAGTTGATTGTTGTCAAATGATCCATTCTGCATTGGAGCACTACCTTGCTGCAGTTGATTATTGTCAAATGGTCCACTCTGCATTGAAGCACCACCCTGTTGCAGTTGATTATTGTCAAATGGTCCACTCTGCATTGGAGCACCACCTTGCTGCAGTTGATTATTATCAAAAGACTGGTTTTGCATTGGAGCACCACCCTGCTGCATTTGGTTATTGTCAAATGATTGATTCAGATCGACAGCTGCACTAAGAGGATAAAGCATCCCTTCAACATTTACGGGTGGTAATTGCTGTAAGATTTCTTTTAATCTATCAGGAGAAACAATTATTGATTCATCTTTTTTTTTTCGCCATCAATGGCTAAAGAAGCTAACTGCATCAAGCAAAGCTCTACTAATAATCTTTGATTCTGACTGGCTTTGTACTTTAAGTCACAGTCATTGGCTAATTCAATTCCACTCAATAAGAAAGGGAAAGGTGCTCTTTGCGACTGTTGAACAAACAATTGTTTTCCATGCTCTCCTACTTCCAGTAATGATACTGTTTCAGGAGTTTTAACAACCATCAGGTTTCTAAAATGAGAAGCTAAACCAGCAACAAAATGATGACCATCGAAACCTTTTGCCAAGATGTCATCAAAAGCAGTCAATAAAGCCGGAATATTACCTGATAAAATCAAGTCTGTTACACGAATATAGTATTCAAAATCTAATACGTTTAAATTCTCAGCAACTGCTTGTCTAGTTAGGTTTCTACCACAATAAGACACTACGCGATCAAAAATAGAAAGCGCATCTCTCATCGCTCCATCAGCCTTTTGAGCAATGATTCTCAAGGCGTCTTCTTCATAATTAATTCCCTGACTTCTTGCCACAAGTGCCAAGTGATTTGCTGCATCGCTAATCGTGATTCTCTTGAAGTCAAAAATTTGACAACGCGATAAAATCGTAGGAATAATCTTGTGTTTCTCAGTAGTAGCTAAAATAAATATAGCATGTCTTGGAGGTTCTTCTAACGTCTTTAAAAAAGCATTAAAAGCTGCTGAAGATAGCATGTGAACCTCGTCAATAATATACACTTTGTACTTTCCTGTCTGTGGAGGTATTCTTACTTGATCTATTAGATTACGTATATCATCAACGGAGTTGTTTGACGCGGCATCTAATTCAAAGACATTAAAAGTAAAATCCTCTGTAGGATCATCATAACCTGGTTGGTTTATCTTTCTTGCTAAAATACGGGCACAAGTAGTCTTTCCAACTCCCCTAGGACCAGTAAAAAGCAAAGCTTGAGCCAAGTGATTGGTCTCTATAGCATTTAGCAAAGTATTGGTAATAGCTTGTTGGCCTACAACATCTTGAAATGTTTGTGGTCTATATTTTCGGGCAGATACGATAAATTGTTCCATTAGCATAAATATTAGGGCAAAGGTAATTTTAATTTTCATATTGCGAAAATTATTCGCGCAACTCTAATGGGAAAAATTGATCTTCTGTTATTTTCTCTTGCCACAATAATCTCAAATCGTTAAACTTTATTTCTCTTGCTCCCCTACTATATTCTATTTCATATCGATAGAACAAATATTGGAGTTGAGTTTCAAGATAAAAGTCGTTTAAATCTATATCTGGATGATATTCACTTTTGAGGTTCAAGCTAAATGTTCTCGCAGTAGTATTAGACCAAAAGGCAGTCCAACCGCTTTTAAACTCTTTGATTAGCTGAAAGGCTGTTTGACCTGTTTCACGGTCAATCAGTTTTAATAGTATTTTACCATCGTTACGCGAGAGCTTTTTCAGTTTTTCTTTAAACTGCCCTTCCAGATACTTTTGAGATCGCTTGATATAGGTTCTCTTATCTCTTTTTGACTCTATCTTCTCCAGGTTTTCGTTCAAGATTATCAAATTCTGAGCAGTAGCTTTAGCATAAGGATAAACACGGCGAATGCGATTGCGAAGAATTATCATATCTCTACGATACTTTTCTTCTTTCATGTCTACGCCAATAAATATTTCAGGCATAGATACACTTTGAATTGTATCTCCATCAATAATCACTTCAGAGGGAATTTCCGGTGTAGGCAATAGCTCTTTTTCCTGTCCAAGACATGGATAAATTGCGAAACAAACAATAAGTAAAACAAATCGTTTCATAAGGTTAAATATACCCAAAATTAGCTATTTTAATTGAGTTATAACACTTTTCTAATTAAATTAGCGAAAAAACTAAACATGAGCACAAACAAGATTTTGAATGAGGATTCAATGGCTTTTTTAGAAGCTTATTTAAACAATACTTCTGCTACAGGACACGAGGTAAATGGACAAAAGTTATGGATGCAATACCTTAAACCTTATGTAGACACCTTCATCACGGATACCTATGGAACAGCTGTCGGAGTTATCAATCCTGACGCTCCTTATAAAGTAGTAATTGAAGGACATGCTGATGAGATTTCTTGGTATGTAAAATACATCACTGATGATGGGTTTATACACGTGATAAGAAACGGTGGTAGTGATCATATGATTGCACCTTCAAAACGCGTACATATACATACTAAAAAGGGAATTGTAGAAGGTGTATTTGGCTGGCCAGCAATCCACATTAGAAATAGAGCTGGAAAAGAAGATGCTCCAAAAATTGAAACAAACTTTATCGATGTAGGATGTGAAACAAAAGCTGAAGTAGAAACACTTGGTGTTCACGTAGGCTGTGTTATCACATACCCTGATACATTTACAGTGTTAAACAACAACAAATTTGTCTGTAGAGCAATTGACAATAGAATTGGAGGTTTTATGATTGCTCAAGTGGCAAGACTCTTAAAGGAGAACAATAAAGTATTGCCTTTTGGACTTTATATCGTCAATGCAGTACAAGAAGAAGTTGGTCTTCGCGGAGCTGAAATGATTACCCAGACCATTAAGCCAAACGTTGCTATAGTCACAGATGTGTGCCACGATTCTAATACTCCTATGGTAGAGAAAAACATCGAAGGAGATAACAAAATCGGTAGAGGTCCTGTTATCGGATATGCACCTGCTATTCAAAATAAACTAAGAGAGCTAATTGAAGATACAGCTGTAGCAAACAATATTCCATTTCAGCGTAATGCAATGTCACGCGTTACAGGAACTGATACGGATGCTTTTGCTTATAGCAATGGAGGTGTTGCCTCTGCACTTATTTCTTTAGCATTGCGTTATATGCATACAACTGTTGAAATGGTTCACAAGGATGACGTAGAAAATACAATCCGCTTGATTTATGA
The DNA here is from genome assembly GCF_009767705.1 of Myroides sp. LoEW2-1. Classification (NCBI taxonomy): domain Bacteria; kingdom Pseudomonadati; phylum Bacteroidota; class Flavobacteriia; order Flavobacteriales; family Flavobacteriaceae; genus Myroides; species Myroides sp. LoEW2-1. The sequence continues at coordinate 3,879 of NZ_WSPP01000007.1, forward strand.
ATCAGTACTAAAAATAGAGAATAACGAAACTTTCTCTTACTTTAAATAACAAATATGGAGGCTGTTTTAAATAACAGCCTCTTTTTTTAATTGTAATTGATCAAGACCATTGCCCATTAGTAAACCGAATATTACTCCTGCATAAGATCATTGCAAATCTCATTTCTTACTGCGTTTCATCCAATATATTCCCATTCAATTTCGCTGTATTTCTTGACTTGAACCAATTAATTAATGTACTTTTGAATAAAACAAATTAAGAAAATGTCTTTCTACAACAAAAGCAAAAAAAACACAGGTAAAATCAATAAGAATTTGACTTTAGCTCAAATTATTGAGGAAGCTGCAACCAAGCCAGAATACAGAGCATTGTTCTACGAACGCATGCTTAAAGATTATATATATGTTTTAGTTGAACAAGGTTATACTAGTTCTGAACTAACAGTTGGTATTGACCCTCATGTTCCAATTATAGCCCTTGACAATGGTGTAATCCCTGTATTTACAAATCCCGACAGGATTTATGATTCAGGAGCAATTACACAAGAAATGGATTATATAAAGGTTAGAGGCCGTTCTTTCTTGGAATTGACCATTGGGAATCAAATCATTGTCAACCCGTTCTCTAAATACTACAAAGAGCTAATTGCGATAGAAATTTCTGAAATGCTAAACGGATCAATATTTACCCCAAAACACAGTCCTGTTATTCACACGAGAATGAATGCCCTGATCGGGACACCAGAACAAAGTCCTACAGCGTTACTCAGTGATTTGTCAAATATGTTTAAAAGCATTATTGCAATTACCCACGCTCATATAGGATGGACTTTTATGGATCAAATTGATACAAATGCTCATTATATTATCGCCATTGAAACCGAAGGAGAATTGCCATTTAGCCAAATAGCAAAACTCACTTCTACAATCTGTCAACAACATTTAAAAGCAGATGAAGTAATTGATATAGTAAAACTTGAAAAAGGAGGTGACTTTAGTGAGTTCTTTTACAATCAGTCCACGCCTTTCTATTCGAAAAAATAATTTATAAATGCAGTCTAAAGCGATATTTCACCCTATAGATCTTGAGAATTGGCCACGTAAACCTTACTTTGAGTATTATCACAATAATTTAAAATCAAAGTATACTGTCAGTATTAAAATTGACATTACTACTCTTTTTCGCAAATACAAGGATAGTAACTACAAGTTCTTCCCAATTTTCCTATATGTGATTATCAGAGCCATTAATAACAGTGAATCCTTTCGCACTGTTATTTACAATGGACAATTAGGACAGTGGAGTTTTATGCAACCGTCTTTTACAATATTTCACAAAGACGATTGTAGCTTCTCGGATTTATGGAGCGAGTATCACGAAGACTTCCAAGAGTTTTACAATATAATCATTCAAGATATTAACACGTACAAAGATAGAAAGGGAATTAAAATAAGAGAGAATCAACCTGCTAACTTAATTCCCATATCTTGTGTACCTTGGATAAACTTTGAATCCATTAGCCAAGACACGATACAAGACTCTAATTTCCTTCAACCTATTATTCGATTTGGCAAATACTATACAGAAGGAAACAAAGTTAAAATCAGCCTAAGTATATATGTTAATCACGCTATTGCTGATGGTTATCATACATCTATGTTTTTACAAGATATCCAGAATCTATGTGATCATGTTGAGAATTGGATGACTCCCTAATTACTGGGCATTAGCGCAACCATTAAGAAAGTTTTCTGTTTTATTATAATTATTCTTAACATAACGAAAAAGTACTATATTGCGACTTTTAATTAACTAAGAATATAGAATGAGTACAGAAACAAAGAAAAGTTTAGTAGATCGGTTTTTATCTTCGGTAGAGCGAATCGGAAATCTACTACCCCACCCAGCAACCTTATTTGCAAGTTTTGCACTATTAGTTATTGTTGCTTCTTGGATAGCTAGTTTTTTCAATTTATCGGTAATACACCCTGGAACAAAAGAAGAAATACAATCTTTTAATCTTGTCAGTGCAGAAGGACTTCATTTAATACTGACTAAGATGGTGACTAACTTCACTAACTTTGCCCCACTCGGTACAGTACTTGTTTCCCTATTGGGAATCGGTATCGCGGAGGGATCTGGACTTATTGGGACGGTACTTAAAAAAATAGTTCTATCCTCACCTAAAAAGCTTTTAACCTTTGTAATCGTATTTGCTGGTATTTTGTCAAATACTGCAAGTGAAGTTGGTTACGTATTGCTTGTTCCTTTAGCTGCTATTATATTCCTGGCAGCAGGAAGACATCCAATAGCAGGATTAGCCGCAGCATTTGCGGGAGTATCCGGAGGCTATAGTGCTAACTTATTACTTGGTACTATCGACCCTTTATTAGCTGGATTATCTGAAGAAGCGGCACGAATTATTGATCCTACGTATGTAGTTAACCCTGCTGCAAATTATTACTTCTTATTTGTCTCAACCTTTCTTATTGCCATTTTAGGTACTTGGGTTACGGAAAGAATTGTAGTCCCAAGATTAGGAGAATATAAAGGTGATGAAGAGGCTATATCTATTGAACCATTAACTAAACTTGAAAAAAGAGGACTTATTTACGCGCTAATTGGTGGGTTGTTATTCACTGCTTTTATTCTTGGTGGTTTAATTCCTGAGAATGGATATTTAAGAAGTGAAGATGGACAAATACTAAAATCTCCTTTTATGTCAGGAATAGTTGCCTTATTATTCATTGGTTCAGCAATTGGAGGTATTGCTTATGGAATTGGTGCCAAGACAATCAAAAATGATGAAGACGTTATGAAGGGAATGTCTAAGGCAATGCAAACATTAGGCTCATATATTGTTCTTGTCTTCTTTGCTGCTCAATTCGTAGCCTATTTTAACTGGACAAACCTCGGTTTAATATTTGCCATAGAAGGAGCTGAAACACTTCAAAAGTCAGGTTTGGGTGCAATCCCATTGATGCTTGCTTTTGTTGTTGTATCTGCATTGATTAACTTGATTATGGGAAGTGCATCTGCTAAATGGGCGATTATGGCACCTGTTTTTATACCCATGTTTATGCTATTGGGATACTCACCTGAGTTAGTACAAGTAGCTTATCGCATTGGTGATAGTGTTACTAATATAATCTCACCGATGATGAGTTATTTTGCTCTTATTGTTGCCTTTATGCAGCGATACGATAAAAAAGCTGGTATTGGAACCATTGTATCCACTATGCTCCCATACACTATTGTATTCTTTATTGGATGGTCTATCTTACTGATCATTTGGATATGGTTTGGAATACCAATTGGTCCTGGAGCACAATTAGAAATAGCAGTACAATAAAATTACTTATAGATATAAAAAAGCCCTCACACAATGTGAGGGCTTTTGTTTTATTTAAAGAACTCCTTTTCGAGTTCTAATGGCTCAATATACTTATCTCCTTTATAAACTCTCATATTCCCACCAGATATTTCATCTATTAGGATAATATCATTTGTAGCTTTATCACGTCCAAACTCTAACTTGATATCATATAACTCCAATCCTTTAGTTGCTAATTCCTCTTTAATATAGCGACAAATCGTTTTTGTTAATTGCTTTAATGCTTCATATTCTACATCACTTAAAATGCCAAGCATACTCAAAGTATCTTTTGAAATAGTAGGATCTCCTCTTTCATCATCTTTAATTGTCAATTCAACCAGACTATCTAAGTGATCTCCCACTTGCACATATGCCCCATATCTTCTATAAAAGCTCCCTACTGCTCTAAATCGACAAATGACTTCTAAGCCTTTACCAAATGGAATTGCTTCTTTGACAACCATTGAAACATCTTCTATATCAGCTGACACATAATGTGAGGGTACCTTCTTTGTTTTTAATAATTCAAAAAAGTGTTTTGTCATTCTAAGTCCACTCTTCCCAACTCCTTCAATAGAAAGTCCTACAGTATTTGCTCCAGGGTCAAACACCCCATTCTCTCCAGTTACATCATCCTTAAACTTTAATAATACTTGATTACCTCCAATTGAATAAACATCTTTTGTTTTTCCTTTGTACTTAAGTTCCATAAAATTGTTGTGTTGTTATTATTGACCAAAAATAAGATAATTCAACCAACCTCGCACATTATAAAGCACAAAAAAAGCTCCTTATTTGTAATATTTTCAAATAAGGAGCTTTATACTATTTCAACAAACTAAATTTTTACATAATTTCAAAATCACATCTTCTATTCTCTTGAGAAGAAGATCTTGCATAGCTATCTGATTTTCTTGGAATATCACTATTAATAGTCTCTACTCTTGTACCTAATCGATCTCTTGAAATTCCCTTAGCAATCATATAGTCGTACACTCTAGTTGCTCTTCGTTCAGTTAACCATTCATTGTACTTTGAATTTCCTCTTGTATCATTGTAAACGTGAATTCTAATTCGAATAGAGTTGTCTTGTCTCATCAAACTAACAATTTGATCAACAACTGATTTATTCTCAGGTGTCATATACGAACTATTAAAATCGTAATAAAAAGTAGGCAAAGTCACAAAGCTATAATCTTTTCTACTTACTGTTAAGCTCCTACCATTGTCTACCGTCTCTTCTTTAAATCTTGCACGCGCCTCAGTTTCTTTAGCGGTATAAGACGTGTTATTTTTTAAAGTGCCTTTATCCTTTAAAAGACCAAAATTAGCAACAACTCCATTTTCTATTTGATTCACTAGCACTTCTGCTTTTGTATAATCTTTTGCTGTTCCCACTATCTTATGCACTAAGGCCAAGTCTTTAGGCTCAAACTCATACTGACCACTTGTATTGGTATAAACAGTCGCAATTCTATCTCCTTTCTTACTATAAAAAGTAATATCCCCATCAGCAATTGGAGCATTCAGCTCCTTATCAAATATCTTTCCTTCAATTTTTTGAGCTGAGACAGTAGTGCTTCCCATCAGCAATACACCACATACAATTAAATACAAATTTTTCATAATTACTTTTTTCCTAGAATCTACTACACTCAAATATACAAAAATAGTTAACACTTCAATAAAGAAACATTTTTTATTTATAAAAGCAACTAATCAAATAATACACTGTAGTGTAAATTATTAATATCAAATAAGGTTAACATTCTTACTATACTCACAAACCAAACACTTTAATATAATATTTACTAAAAACCACACAAACACAAGCTTATTTTAATAATTAGTTTTTATACAAAGCAAACAATTATTGTTATTCATTATCAAAAAAAAATGAGACAAATACTTCTACTACTTATCCTTTTCAAGGTTGCTTTAGCACTCAGTCAAAAGAACAACCATGACAATAAACCATATCGCATTGTACCTGTCTACGAAAAAAGTCTTATTCGCATTGACGATATTCTTGAAGCTGATAATAACTACAAATACCTAATGAAAGAGAGAAGGCTTAAACAAGAGTTACTGATCTACTTTCAATCCTATATTCCTACTTTATCCAATATCACGAAGATGGAAATAAAAAACGAACAAAACCTTTATTACCTCGTTCTACAAACCAATACTCATACAATTGTATCTTTATTACACCTTGTTACAATTCTCCGTAGTGAAGCAACCTTTTTCATGCTTGGCAAGAACCATTGCATTAACCAACATCCATTTACAAGTTTATGTTTTCCAAAGGATGATGGGCTCACTTGCCTCAACAAACAAAACTCTTGTCTAAAGTTTGTTAGATACATTACTATTAGATAAACTATCAATAGGAGGTTCTAATTTATAAGAATTATTAAAGGGTAAAGGACTGGGCTTGCTAAGCAAAACTGTAACGCAAAGTCAACTCCTTAAATTATAAAAATAAATACTACCAAGGTTTATAAAGGTGACAATTACAAAGCCCAATAGATAAAACATTTCATCGTTGATTTAATATAAAAAAACTACCTCATCAATAGCTCTTTTGCTTTTTCTAATACTTCATCTTTACCCTCAATAATTCCTTTACGAGTAATATTTACTTCTACATCGGGTTTAATCCCCTCGCGTTGTGTAACATTACCACTAGGGTAATAAATTCCTGCACCTCCTATTAGAGCCACTCTATTACCTGGCAAAACTACTTGAGCTGTATCTCCATTGGTTCCTGCTGTATGTGATCCCATTAAGGTAACATTATCACCTGCTTTTAAAGCCATGATAGCGTATTCTGAAGCACTCTGACTAACTTCGTTAATCAAAACAACTACTTTTCCTTTATACTTAGTCTCTCCTGGTTTTATAGTTAACTCTTTACTAAATTCAAAAGCCCCTGGAAAGCTTAAAGTAGGAAATAAATTTTTTAAAAAAGGAGTCGGTTTACAGACAAAATAGCTTCCCAGGCTATGAGGTACAAATGCAGATGGATAATTACGAGCATCAATAATAATACCTTTAGTGTCACTAAACTGCTTCTTTACTTCCTCTATATCCTCATTAGTTACATTTGCTAAAGTGATATACCCTATATTATTATTTAAAAGATAATAGCCTTTTTTGGTTCTATCTACTTTGAAAGTATAGTATATATTTAATTCTTTGCGTTTATATAATTTGAGATCAATACTTTTAGACTTATTTCCTGATAAGTATGTGATATTGAGAATCTCTTTTGGCGAGCGCAATAAGTCTCGTTGTAGATCTCTATAATACACTGCATCATTAGAGGCTGGATAGCGATTCTTATTTCTAATCTCTATCGATGCTAAAGTTTCTTGATTGATATGAGTTACCTCATCCCCAACTTTAATTTCTATACCATTCAATAATTCTGGATTGTATATTTCTGTGACTATCCATTTACCTTCTATCTTATTTAAACGTATAGGTGCATGATATTCTCCTAATGATTGTTCAATAGCATTATTACCTGCTAATAACAATGCATGTGAATCATTCAATTCAGTTAGCAAGGCTGTTAAAGCTAATTCATAAGCTAATTCTGTTGAAGCATCAATAAATGGTCTTAAGTGAGTGCTTAATACCTCTGACCACTTATTATCAATCAAACTTTTATATGGATAGAAATACTCTACCATATTCCAATAACGATATAAAGCTAGTAATCTAAAACCTGTATCTGGCAATGCAAATTGCTCATATGGTCGCTCATTTATATAATCTGCTATAGGAACATACCTACCCTGAGTAAGGTAATAATGATCTTCTGTTAATGGAAAATTTGCAATTGTTTTTAATCTACTTTGCAGTTCATGGTTCAGGTCATACTTACTTATCCAATCCATAGCAATAGAATTTTCTATTTCTTTTGAAGAATGAGGTAGTGTACCCAAACTATCAATCCAATTTAATAATATCTGCTGTGTTTGCTCTTTCGTCTTAACTGATAAATACTTTGGTAGTATTCTAAAAAGTTCATAATCCCAATTATACTCACCTTTAGCTATCATTGGATGATGATACTTTAAAAAGCCCCAAAACTGTCCAAGTAAAGCTAATTTATCCAAATCTTCTTCATTGTAATTACTTGGTATCTCAACTTCAGAGCCATTATCAAACATCTTATCTAAGTCTGCCTTATAGATAGGTTTAGTATAAACTGTACTATTTTTAAAATCTTGACCATCAATTTTCAATTCTACTTGATCTACCCAAATAGTACCGCTACCTTTCAACATTACGCCTATACCTATTTGATCAATATGACTCTGCTTAATTGCTTTCTTTAAACTAATCTTCTGCCAATCATTAGTACCTTTGACTCCTTTAACCTCAGCATATTGGATAGGCATACGAGCATCTGTTTTATAAAAAACTCCAGCTGTACCAGTAACTTCATTTGTTTTTAAATACACAGTTAGTTCCATTTCCTTGCCTATATAGGTATTTGGAAACTCAAAATACACACCTCCAAAATCTCCATATGATGATTGCTTGTCTTGATTATTAATCACAAGGGACTGTTTTCCTTCTTTTACAACATCAACGCTAACAGTATAAGTATATTTATTACTTCCTATCTGTTGCCATAAATTAGTAGGTAGATCTACATTAGAAGATTCAAACCCAAAATTGTCTGCTAAAGATTGAGCATTAGAATTTATCATTGCCAAAATGGTAATAATACAAAGTATTATTTTTTTCATCACTATAGTGTTTAAGTTGGTTTAGCTTTGGAAGTTAATTACAAATAGTTAAAAAACAAAACCCGCTGTGAAAAGTCTCGCAACTTTGAGCTATATAACTGCACACTACACTAACCTCCAATGCCCAAAGTCTCACTACTTTGAGCTATATAACTCTGACTTCTTTATTGCCTTCTTAATTCTTGTATTTTTTCAGTGTAAATATACACATCAGACCGCTTTTAGCCTAATGTTTGCCTCGCCTATATCCGTCCCTATCTTGCCTTTATTTAGACAACTTACAGTTAGTCGACCTTACACTTATAATCTATTGTCTGATGTTAGTGATCTGAAAACTATTCGCCACTTTATTAAATGATGACTCCCATAGTTCTAAATCTTTTACGCGATAAGATACAGTTAATCTATGTTGCCTATCGTAATTTTGAAAAAAATATGTGTGAACCTTCACTAAGGGATTCTGGCCTAACTGACGGATGTAAGACATTTTGAAAATAGTATAGCCTTTAATCTTCACCATAGAAACACCTAACCATTCTACGATCTTCAAATTCGTACCATACAACATATCCCTCATTTCATTCTCTGCAAAAGAACTAATTTCAACTAATTCACTTTCAGGCAAATCTTCCACATCCTTCAATTTAAAATAATCTCCAGGGCCGGATATGTCTGTTTCTATGATAATTCTTGCATACATAGCAAGACCATCCTTTGTAAAATCATTAATTCCCTTAGGTTGGAAAACAATGCGATTCTCAGAAACTTCTTCACCTAACATTCTTGTACCTGCTTCAACAAACTTCTTGCTAAACTCCTCGTACTTCCCTTTTTGTAGTTCCATTGTACTTGGGATCAAAATAGTACCAATACTTGGTAACTCAACTTGTTCATAAGTAACATCTTGAGCATAAACAGATCCTCCTAAAAACAATATCACAACAAAAGACAATAACTTTCTCATAGTTAATACTTCAATATATACCTCAAATTTATAACATTATACCTTTATGCTCTTATAGTTTTGCGTAAACCCTATCATTATCTGAATAAGATCGCAGCGACCGCCGGGCAAAGTCTGGGGAACTGGAGGACCGAAAACGGGAAACGGGGAACACTATTAAAACAATAAATAATACCATAATATCACTGACAATTAGAAGAAAACACCATTTTGACACTTATTACACTACTTGCTAATTTCTTGAAGACAGATAGATCATTCTCTCTGTTCAAACCATAGCTTAACAAAGCTCAGGTATTGATACTAATTCAAAAAATGAGTAACTTTAGAGTAGAAAAAATAGAATAACATTAAATACTGTAATTATGAAACTCGAAAATAGAAGTTACGAATTGCAACAAATCACAAGTTCTGACGAGCAATTGATAGTGTTATTACTTCTGCAAAAGAGATACATTGAAGCGTGTAAACTCTGTGAACAGGAAGAAGATTCAGTACAGAACTTTTTCAACAAAGGAATAGCTTACTATTATTGCCAAGGCTATGAACTTGCACTTTCCTGCTTCAAAGAGGCGCTGTCATCGATTGCTCATTTACTAGGAGATAGCTCTGAGAGTATGTTAAGTAAAGAGAACATCGAAAAACATTTTTACAACAAAGAAAGAGAAGACGTAGAAACGCTTTGCATGCAGGGAGTCACAAGACTATACGTCAATCACTTCACTGAAATTACTCGGTTTTACTTGCTGTGCAATATTCTAATGTGCATGGAAAAATTGGAAATGTGGGCCGAGATAGACACCCTAAGCAGTACGATGTATGGCAAGCAAAAGATCAGTTTTGTTCAAAAACTACTTGCTAAATCAAATGCCGAAAAACAATAAAGTCATTTATACTCTAAACAAATAGCCCAACAGCAGATGCTGTTGGGCTACTTTAACACAACGAATTTGCGTAGGCATATTCTTTTAAAAGCCAATAGACTTTTTAAAAGATAACACCTTATGAAAAAATTTAATACTTACTCTTTTCTATTCTGTAGGTTTTCTTTTCTGTGTACTCTCTACCAAACATGTCTTTTACTCTTACTTCGACCGTATGCTCACCAACTCCAATATTGAAAGGCAATTTAGCACTCCATAGATGTGATGAGTTTATTGGATTTGAAGGTTTTCTACCTCCAAGTAGTTCATCTGTCAAGTCATATTTTTGTACTTCTGCATAAAAGGCTGGATCTACCCCATTCTCTTTATTCATTTTCTTCCATTGTCCTTCATTGACTCTGTACTCCACTTGATCGCGCTCTGTTCCCATAAAGACATTAGCATAAACGCGATAGTTACCTGCTCTTTTGTCTGCCATAACCTTTGGCATGAACAATTCCATTTTGTAATCTTCAGATTCTCCAGAAACCTTATAATCCAGTGCATACTCATTCCCTTTTACAACTAAAGTAGCATACCCTCTTGGCGTACCATCTCTCATGGTAGAAGCAGGAACCCCTAACTCGTTAAACTCTCCAGAATACCAATCTCCAGAAGTAGTTCCAACATTGTATTCGTGAATCGGCTTAACTCCTGACCATCCATGCTCCTTGGTATAGAATTGGTGCATTTGATAATGCGTATGAGCAGATAATACCAAAATATTCTCATGACCACTTAACACATCTAACAACTCTTGTCTTGACTCTTGATCAAAGTGCTTTTCGCCTCCGATAAACAAAGGGATGTGTAAAGAGATTACGACAAGTTTATCCTTGTCTACGTACTTTAAATTATTCTTGACAAACGCTATTTGATCTTTTCTAAAACCTCCTAAATATCCTTTCTTCTTGATAGGATGTGGGTATAGAATATCGTCTAATACGATAAAGTGTGCTTCTCCATAATTAAAAGCATAGTTTGCCGGTCCGAAGTTTTTCTCGAAAGTTTCGTCAGAGTATATATCTTCTGTTGCCTCATAGTTCATATCGTGATTTCCCATGACGTTATACCACGGTAAGCCCACTTGCTTCATCACATCCTTATAAGGTGTATGCAAGTCTAACTTATCTCCCACTAAATCTCCTAAGCTAATCCCGAATGATATTCCCTTTGTTTTGTGTTTGACCTCATCGACAATTGCCTTTTTAAAATAATCCAATTCTTGTAAACTATAAGGTTGTGGATCTCCAAAAATAAAAGCTTTAAACTCAGCAGACTCCTCTTGTGCTATCATGGCAAAATTGACTTCTTTTGGCAATTTACCCGTTGGAGCCACCCCTTCGTACTGAGTGCCTTTAGGCGATCCTTTCGGCTTATGAGTTACATAAGTTTTCGGTAAATTGTACTGATCAACAGCTGTAGTATATTGACTTGGTTTAATCACAAATATCTGGTTATCGCCTGTTAAAGGTAATTCGTAAAACCCCTTATGATCTGTTTGTACAACATCAACTCCGTTTGATACACTAACGCCCGAAAGTACTTCTTCTTTTCTTTCTTTTTTGCCATTTTGATTTTTGTCTACAAATACATACCCTTTTACGCTATTTTGTCCTACTGCAACAACTGCAGTCAATACAAAAGCAAGAGTGTAAAATCTTTTTTTCATCTTTTTATTGGTTTATAAGAGTAATGATGGCTTGTATATCCCTTCTTCGCATTCTGAAAATTAGATAGTACAAAACCACTACTGAATCAATACACAAAAGTAAATGTGCAATATTAACTGACTTTTACCCTATTGTTAAGATTAGAGGGCGTATATTAAATTACGGTGATTTATCAGGATGAGATATGAAAAGAGCAAGACAATACTTCATTACATCATAAAAAAATAAAAGCTCTAAGTGATTTAGAGCTTTTATAAGGAAACAACATATAACTTAATAGAAATTGATTCTATAATAGTTCAAATTAAAAAAGAGTAAGGTCTTATAAGATGTAGACAAACTCAAATAGATATAAACGAAAGAGTTAAGTATTTACCTCTTATTCATTTATCACTTTACAAAAGTAGACAAAGCTCTTAGGCTCTGCTAATTTTTTTCCTTAAAAAGTCTATAAAAATGATGAACTAATGTCTTTTTGCGAATATGTAGAAATAGATGTTAATCTCTATTTTAAATGATAGCCTTTTTTGATAATATTTTTTTGTTAGTCCTTAATTTTTTAAAGTATAATTCGCTTTCTTTTTTCGAAATATTCCATATTTGGTACTTTTTAGATATTTATTAAGATAATTAGGTACTTTTTATCTTATTTCATCTCCCTAATGGGTACAAAAAAAGGAGTTGCTAAATAATTCAGCAACTCCTTTAGGTTATTTCCTTACAAAGTAGATCCAAAGACCTAACTATGCATAATCAAGTGGTTAAATATCTAAAATAATAAATTCACTTCTTCTGTTCTCTTGATGTTGTGCTTTAGTACAAGGAACATTGTTCTTACACTTATTCACTAACTGTGATTCACCATATCCTTTACCAGATATTCTATCACTCTGAATACCTTGTTTAACCATCCAGCTGATTGTAGATTTGGCACGTCTATCTGATAGTTTCAAATTATAAGCATCGTTACCACGACTATCGGTATGCGAGCGAACATCTATTTTAAGTTGAGGGTACATTTGCAAGACTTCCACAACTTTTGCTAATTCAATTGCTGCATCAGGACGAATATTCGACTTGTCAAAATCAAAGTAAATTGGCTCTAATTTCAACTTCTTGAACAAGTCATCGTCTTTTTCAATCTTCTCCACAATCGGATCAAGTCCGATATTCACTTCATTAAAAGCGTCAAATTCACGGCCAAGTACTGTTGTAACTTCATTGGTGTTATATCCCTGTGCACTTGCTTTTAATCTAAACTTGAAGTTACACGGTAGTGATTCAGTGATATAAGCACCATTCTCATCTACGTTATACTGACCGATTTCTTTGTAGTTATTGTCATATAGAACAACAGTGGCAGTTGGGATAACAAAAGTTGTACTGTTATCAAATACCTTACCTCTGATTTGTTGTTTACAATCCACTACTTGAAAGAAGTAAATATCATCTCCACCCATACCAGCTTCTCTATTAGAAGAAATGAAACCTTTGCGGTTTTTATCATTGATAAAAAAGGCGAAGTCATCACCAGGACTATTAATTGGTGCTCCAACATTAACAACTTTAGACAGGCTACCATCTACGTTAATCTTAGCTTTATAAATATCCAATCCTCCAAGACCAGGGCGGCCATCTGAAGAAAAGTATAAGAAATTGTCATGAGATACAAACGGGAATGTTTCTCTTCCTTCTGTATTTATTTGACTTCCTAAATTAACAGGCTCACCAAATGAACCGTCATCGTTGATTGCAACTTTAAAAAGGTCAGATTGCCCAAGGCTCTCTTTTCTATCTGAGACAAAATACAAGAGCTTTTCATCAGGAGACAACGCAGGATGAGCTGTATTGAAATCATCTGAGTTGAATGGCAACTCCACTGCTTCAGACCACGTACCATCACTTAACCTACTTGCCTTGTATAATTTGAGTAAGATGCTGTACTGTTCATTGTGAACTTTCTTGCCTTTTTTGAAGTTATTACGCGTAAAGTACATGGTTTGCCCATCTTTAGTAAAAACAGCAGAAGCTTCGTTAACCTTTGTTTTGACAGATTTGTCAAATAACTCCGGTTCAGAAAACTCACCATTTTCGTTTACTTCGGAGAAGTATAGACTTGTAAAGGCCTCATTGGTCCATTTGTGTCTTTTTCCCTCTCTTGTACTTTCTGTATCTCTTGCCGAGGTAAATACAAGCTTATTGTCCAACAATGCTGACCCATAATCAGAGTACTCGCTATTGATTGGTAAAGGCTTCACGTCATATCGCTTAATAGTCGCGTTTATTTCATCAAGGTAAGTATCCTTATCAGCTATAAACAACTTTCCTCGACTATCCTCTTGCTCAATACGAGCAAATTCAGCCAAGTACTTGTCGGCACTCTCATAGTCTTCTATTGCTCTAAAAGTCTGTGCAAATCGGTAATAGTATTCAGACTCTAACTTTACTTGTTCTTGTTCTGCCAAGACAAATAAATCTTTATACCACTGATGAGCACCCTTTAGCTCTCCTTTAAAGTAATAAGCATCCCCCAGCTTAGAGAGTATATTTACATTTTTATATCCTTTCTCAACAATTCGCTCGTAAACCTCAATGGCATTTACATATTCGAACTGATCAAAAGTTTTGTCAGCCTTTCTCACTTTAGCTGTTTGCGCTTGGAGTCCGTAAACTCCAAACAAACAAACTGCAATAGAAAGTGCTCTTACTATCCTTTTTTTCATAATCTACTCTTTTTAGTTTTAGAAGAATCTCGGCGTATTGATACGCGTTCTTCTATTAAATAATTCAAACTTCAAGAATATTTCATGTGAACCTGAATTATAGTTGGCCAGCTTTGTAGTTTCTGCATCATAAGAATAACCTACAAACAGATTTTCATTCACTTGGAACCCTACAAGTCCACTTACTGCAGCATCCCAACGGTAAGCTGCTCCTACAGTGAACTTATCCAAGAACAAGAAATTTGCAGTCAAATCTACTTGCAGCGGAGCCCCTTCCACTACTTTAATAAGAGTTGCTGGTTTGAACTTCAAACTTGGGTTGAGTTCAAATACATATCCCCCCATTAAGTAAAAGTGTGCTTTTTGACGTAGAGTAGTAAACTCATTGTCATCATAGCGATCAGTCGTTAAAAAGTTAGGAACAGAAATACCAACATAAGATTTATCAGAATAAAGGTAAACCCCTGCTCCAATATTTGGAGTAAACTGATTATTGACATTGTCATTTACTTTGTCACTACCGTCAAATATTCTAAGCTTTGTAAAATCTACACTCATTAAATTAGCTGTGGTCTTTAATCCAAAAGCCAATTTATACTCATAGTTAATATCAATTGCATAAGATAAGTCAATCGAAATATTGTTCTCATCCATTGCCCCTAATCTGTCATTGGTAAAATTAACTCCTAATCCCATACCTGATTCACCAATAGGTGTGTTGGCAGAAACACTTGCTGTCTTTGGTGCCCCCTCCATACCTACCCACTGGGTTCTGTAGTGTCCGAAGATATTCAGTGTCCCTCTGCTCCCGGCATAAGCAGGGTTTATCTGTGAGGGATTATACATATACTGTGTAAATTGAGGATCTTGTTGAGCTGTAGCTACCTGTGCGCTACCTACCAAGACAAGTCCCAATAAACTATTCTTTAATAATGCTTTATAATTCATTTTGAATTTATTCTATTAGTTAGTCTCCAAATGTAAGTAACCCGCTTTCTTAATAGTACGAGATCCTTTGTCATCCTTGTATTCATAAGTAATTACATAGTAATAAGTTCCCGTAGGTAAACTCTCACCTTTACTAATAGTTCCACGTCCATCTGACTTTCCAACAAATACATTTCCTCGAGAGTTATAATTTGTCGTTTCATACACCCTCACTCCCCAACGGTTGAATATCTCAACTGTATTATTTGGAAAACGCTCTATATTGTCAATTCGAAAGAAATCGTTTTTGCCATCTCCATTAGCAGATACAAGATTGTAGATCACGACATCCCCGTCCAACAGCCAATCTTTATTAACTGTAGCCAGTGTAAAGAAACCATATCCTTTCACAGAAGTTGGAGTAGAAATACTCTTAGTATCTACATCTACTATTCCGCCTTCGTCAACCCAGATCTGAAGCTTTTCATCCCATCTCACGATGTGTAATTCCCTTACAGGATCTTTCAACAGTTCAGCTGGCGTGGTGCGCTCATCCCAAGTCAAAGTCAAGATGATATCACTTTCTGTATTTGAAGTACGATCAATCAGCCAGTATTCTTTCGTATTTAATTCTTCTATTACACCAGCAGTATTAGCTCTTGCTTTAAAGAAAGGTGCATCATCAAAAGAATACTTACTTACAAATAAATCTTTCTCCTTTTCGGGAGCTGAAATAATTGCCTTTCGATAAAAGCCTTGATCTCCAATTGGGAAAATAAACTCATTGTCTCCCTCTTTATCCACTTGCCCTTGAATATGACTATTATCTTTAGTCAAAGAAGCAGCTGCACCTTTAAGAAAGGTAACTGATCCTTTCGCTTCATCCACATGGGCTATCCCCTCGTTAAAAGTCATTTGGCCAACTACCACAACTGGACTTTGGATATCGAAAGCTTTCTGCTCTGTGGGATTTACCAACTCTAAATTATTAAACGTAGTAATAGAATTTCCGCTTAATATCTGTACTTTCTTGCCTTTCAAAAGTGTGGTTCCTTCTGGAGTATTGCCCTTGTAATCAAAAAATGCCCCATTGTTTATCAAATTATCCTCAAGGATAAGTGTTCCGTTGTTTCTAAAATTAGCATTGTCAACATTCTCAAATACATACTTTGATGATACTAAAGAACCTGAGCTAATATAGAGATCTCCTTTGTTGACTGTCTGTGCATGAACTCCTGCATAAGACAAAGCAAAAGCCATTAAAAGTGCTCTATAATCTTTCATACTATTTCACTTTTAAATTACTTAACTGAGAATACGATATTCATGATCGAGGTAGGAGTTCCATTTGATAAAATTCTATACTGCATGATCCCCTCATTACTGATATTTACAATCTCAAAAACAGTTGGATCGTAATCAGTAACATAGTAATCTAACTGATCAGCACTATGAAAATAAGGAATGCTTTCAGGAGCACCATCATTTTTAAATGTTCGTGATTTATCTTTCATACCGAACTGATTTACATACTCTTGATATAGATTCACTTCTTTCACTGTCGCAGGATCAGTGATAATACTCGTATCAAAAACAATAGAAGGCATATAGAAGAACTTCACAGCTTTGTTATCTGTAGTTACCATTTGTTGCCATTTTAAACCATCATTATAGTAAAAACCTGGAACTACATCATTCTGTTTTTTAGTATTATAGACAGTCATCCCTTCAACATGTGCGTTTAAAGGAGTTGCTTCTGTTGTTTTGGTTAATTCCACACGAGGTAATAAAAGGCCTTTATTTATTGCATCTAATTCTAATACTGCATTAGTGTTTACATCTGGATTAGAATTACCTACAACACCTATTTTAGTCTGTGCAAAACCAGCTGTTGCCAAAAGGGCAAGAGTTATACTTAAATATATTTTTTTCATAATTGTGAATTTGTTTTAAATAAAGGGAGGAGCTTATTTGTGGCTTGTACTCCTCCCCTTTTCAGAAAAGATTAATTGATTGTTGTTTGTTGTTTGATCTTTATTATTTTACCTCTTTACCAAGGTATTCTACTACTACTTCATAAGTATCTTTTGGTAAAGCTGTATAGATATTTCCTACACCGATATTAAAGTCAATCTTAGTACCCTTTACTTCCACGTCTTTTGTAGATTCAGTAACTAATACACCTGCTTTTAGTACCTTGATAGATAACACACCATTGATAGCGTTATCACCTGTAGCATTAGCTAATTCTACACCTGTAGTTTTAGCAGAATCACCATTGGTTGTAGTACTTCCTTTAGCTAATAATACTTGACGACCATTATAGATATTCCCAGTGAATACGATATCTCCTTCGTTTGTGATATTATCTCCTAAAGCTTGTTTAATTATCTCTTTATAATCGTTGATAATCTTTAATAAGAATGAAGCTGGTAATTCAATAGGAGTCTTCTCTTCTTTACCATTTACAATTTTCATTGTATAGAATACTAAATCAGTATCAGTATCTTTAATCTTACCAAAATATACGTTACCACCTTGGTTTAAGATATTAGTCAATGCATTCTTCACTTCTTCATTGTTGTTAATAGAAGAGATGATATCAGCCGTCATATTGATGAATTGCTCACCTTTATCTTCATTGTTATACTTATAGAAGATTTCTCCTTTCTTAACATTAGCTTCTATTGGTGCTCCTGCAGCTGCATAAGCTTCTAATTTACCATTATCTATTGCTTCTGTTCTTAAGATATTAGTCTTAGTTTCTACTGAAGCAACCAGATCTGTTAAGTTAATTGTTGTATACTCTCCTTTAGTTTCATCCCAATACTGTAATACCCAGTTTGGTTTATTAGGGTCTGTACTAATGTTTTTGTAGATAACATTACCTTCAGAGAACTGAGTGATGTACTGTAAGTACTCTTCTACAGAATTAAAAGTCATATCTTTTCCTCCTACTTGGACAGTGATATTTCCATTCGTAGTTAAAATCTCCTCGATATTATTAATCACTCCACCTACTACGTCTACATGAATAGCTCCTGCTGGAACAGCAGTCCATTTAGTCACATCTAATTCTCCTCCTCCTACAATGTATGCTTCAGATAAGTAATATTGTTTCTTATTATAAGTAACAATAGTAGTTTTAGACTCCGTTTCTGCTACTAAATCACGTAAAACAATAGTCTCATATTTTCCATTAGCTTTGTCGTAGTATTGGAATACCCAATTAGGGTTAGTAGTATCTCCTAAGTTTTTATAGATTACATTACCATCAGCAGATTGAGAGATATATTGTAAGTACTCTTCTACAGTTGTGAAAGTCTTGTCTCCTTCTTTTGTAGTAACAGTAATTTTAGTTGGTGCTTCTAAGATTTCTTTGAAGTTGTTTACTACAGTTCCTTTTACATCAATCTCAATAGCTCCTTTTGTACTTCTATCTAACTTATCAAGTATATCTTTAATCTTATTAGGATCAGTTTCTGTACCAATAGCTTCGACAATCGTTTTCTCGTTGAAATATACATAACCAGTTATTTTACCATTTTCCTTAATCTCTTTAAAGAAAGTATTCGTTTCTTTTCCTTGGATCATCTTTAGTAAGTCGATCTTTTTAGTAATGTATTTTTTAGTTGTAGCATCATATACTACCTCATACATATCTCCTGTCGAATTATCATATACAATTGTAGTATGTCCTGGTTTAGTAGGATCAGAATTATCAGGATTAGATGGCAAAATGTAATTAACAACAGCTTGAAGGTTCTTAACGTCATTTGTGATAGTAGTGATATTATCTCCTAAGTTTTCTACCACTGTATTTAATTCAGTTTTACCAATGATTCTATTCCATTTAGCACCATCCCAGTAGTAAAAACCTTTAGGCATAGAAGTAGATTCTACATTGTTATACACCAGTAAACTCTCTTGTTGAGAACCTGTAATAGGAGCAAATACACTCTCTGCTGTAAGAGTAACACGAGGAATTAAGATACCTTTATTTCCTGATTTTGCTACAATGTCTAATTCTGCAGAAGTAGCAGGGTCCGGCGTACCGATCCCTACTTGTGCATTTGCAAAATATGTTGTTCCTAATAATGCTGCTAATAATGTGATTCTTTTCATCTTTTGTTATATATAAATATTGTTGTTTCTAATTATTTAATTTTTGTTGTGATGTTCAGGTTTGTCTTAACTGAACAGTTTTTTACATTCACTTTAACCGGAATACGTGGTCCTAATGGACAACCATTTCGAACGTTTTGAATCCAGATGGTTTGTTCACCTTGTTCTAATCCTTTTAAGTAAAATTCAAACGGAGTTACTTCCGTTAATTGATCAGTTCCAGTTTCAGAAGTATATATCTCGTATGTAGTACACGCATCTATCATCGATAGCTTCAACATTCCATAATTACATACATCTATGACTTCATCCTCTTTTACTCCCGTTCCTATCGTAGGTACAATATTCACATCATAGATACGTGTAAAATCTCCTAATACCCCTACAACACTACCATAAGAGATTTTTACTCTATCATATGGCTGTTCATCATACGGAGCAACAATAACTTTATGCTTATTACCATACCCTAAGCCTAATAACTTAAGTCCTAACACCTCTTTTTTTCCTTCTAATACAGGGCCTACTTTTTTATCGCCTAAATAACGTTGAATACTATATCCCTTAATCAATTCTAAACTTAAAACAGGATTACCTGGAATCTCTGTAATGATATGTAATTCATCACCAGGCATTGCCTGTTGTTTAAATACAACAGTCAATGAAGCTTCGTTTAATACAGCTACTCCACGAGTTATTAAAGCATAAGTATCAGGCTTATTATCAACTGCGTTCCAAGGATTAGTAACTGAGGCTGTAGCACTTGCTACACCTAAACCAAGATCTTGTACCCCATGTAGTACATCTATTACACCTGAGTTTATATCAGTTGCTACAGGTGTACAACTAATACTACCTGATTTAGAATAATACACTCCATATACTTTTGAGATTTGAGCAAGACCTACTAAAGAACCTTGAGAAACTCTAACCCCCTTGAATGCTTTTGGCTTACCAGAAGAAGTAGGAACAAACGTATACTCAATCACATTATCTCCCGCTAATAAATCAAGTAGCCCACCTTGTACCGACTTTAGTGTTCCAATAGTATTGCCATTTTCATCTAATCCCTGTACAGATAATCCTCCTGCTAACATTAAGCCGCTATATTGCTTTCCTAACTTAATAGTCACAGGTGTTCCTGCAGGTACTATCTCATCGAAGTAAATATTTTGCCATGTAGTACCTATTCCCAATAAACCTAACCCTGTTATTATTTCAGAATAAGTAGTAGGATTACCATCAATTGCATTAGTTTTATTCGCAATTCCCCCAGTTATGATAGATCCCCAAGTTGTCTTCTCTTTTGCATAAACTCTTTCTATCTGAGGCGGACAATTATTAGAATCTAATACAGTGATGATAACATTCTCCACTGTAGAACATCCGTTTAAGTCTGCTACTACAGTATAAGTATAAATACCAGGAACAGCAAAAGTGATTTGGGTTTCATTAAATAATTCCCCTTTTTCGTTATACCATGTAACTGTTCCATTCTTACTAGTCACTTTAGGTAATTGAGTACTAATTCCTACTTTAGTGATAATTCTTTGATCACCCTCAATAGATAATTCAGCTACTTCTTTTACATTAACAGTAAAAGCATCTGACTCTTGAGAATAACAAGTTCCATTAGAAACTATAACACTATAATCTCCTGCTGTATTAACTTCTATTGAATGACCAAAACGAACAGGTTGCCCTTTTTCATCCTGAGCTTCAATCAATACTCCATTTAAAAACCATTGATATTCAGTTGCACCCTCTACAGTTGATAATGTCGTTAATGTTCCTTCACATATATCAGCTTGAGTACTTGACACGATAGGTTTAGCTGGCCCAGATAGAGTTTTAACTTCTACTTCAGCTGGTACACCATTAAAGCAATAACCAAGACCTTCAACAGTCACATAAAACTTAGTCGTGTTTTCTATAGTTGTTCTAATTTCCTGCCCTACTAATGGCGTGTCTGATAAATCAGCATTCTTATACCATTTAAATATTGGATTCTTTAAATCTTTAGGAGCAAGATTAGTTAATGTTGCTTTTAATACAAATTCTGAATAAGCACATACATCTGCTATTTGTTCTATAACAATGCTATTTTCAAAAATATCATTACAATTACTTGCTAAGTCAAATACAACTTCTTTTGTTTTAGTTGTATTGTCAGGTAATGTAACTATAGAAATAGCTTTATTCGAGATTTTATTTGTTGCAGGTAACCCAATTACTTTGGTTTTAACTACGAAAGTTTCTTTTTGACCTACATTAAGTTGAGCGATAACATAGCTAATAGTATTGTTTTGAATCACACCTGATCCCACCTCTACAATTTCTATTTCTGAACCAATCACATTACCAAGAACATCGCTAAGTAAAATATTTCTTAATGCTTTATTCCCTTTATTCTCTACTGATATCGTATAAGTTATTTCATCACCTAACTGTGCTTGATCACTAATTTTTCCATTACTCAATCCTACTTTAGATAACTCGATATCATAAAGAGGATCAACAACTAATACAGCACCTGGTTTTTCACTTGTATTTGGATCTTTAGGGTCTTTATTGTCAATAGCTGGATAAGTATTTACTCCTTTATCTGTCTCATCAACTTTTACTGTAGCGATATTTCTAATTTGAGAAATTCCTTCTAAATCTGCATTCACTTTGGCTTTAAAGCTAAATGTAACTAAGCCATTTACAGCTATACCTTCTTCTTTTTTGAATGTCACTACACCATTGTTATGTGTCCCTCCAGAAGTCCATGTTAACCCAGCAGGTAGTCTGTCTTCTATTAATAAAGTTGGTACATCAGTAGTACCTACATTTTTAACGTGAATAGTATACTCTACCTCTTCTCCACCAGTAACTTTTTGAACTGTTGAATCATCATTCACTTTATAAGACTTCCAACTAACAAGATCTTGATTTAAAGATTGACATGTTCTTTCTACACTATACAAATGAATTGCAGGCAACACAGATACATTTAACACACTCTTAAGTCCGATTGATATACGATCGTACGCAACACCTGGTGTATATGGTAAATTAACCATATCCCCTTTAGTGATTAAGTCTAAAACATTAATACCGTTAATTAAACCACTAGATAGATCAAGTGTATGAACTAATTCATCTCCTAAGTAGGCTTTAATCTCTAAACTTCCTAATACATTTAAACCAACTCCTCCCGCCTCTGTTTTAAATTTGATATTAGTAACATCATCTTTCTCAGAAACTGAATTAAAGAATATCCATTGTTTTACACTTCCTGCAACATCAAGAGTTCCTAAACTAATACGTGAATAGTTAGTTGTATTAGAGTCTATAGCGCGCTCAGGATATTCTACACCAGCTCCAGACAGATCATTAACTGTTAATGCTAATCCAGTAAAGTCAAATGATGTCGCAAAAGCATCAACACAAGAGTCTGCACTACCTTCATAACACATATTATACACATTCATAGAAGTAGCAGGAGCTAATATGCCCAATACGCTCTCATTTCTATCAGTGATCTTCACTGATTTATAATTTTTACTTGGAGTTATAGCTAAATAAGTACGGCCAAGCTTATCACTTACCACTCTTATTTCACCATTTTTGAAAGTTGTTGCAATACCTCTACTGTTACCTTCCAGCACAACACCATGCTCATCTTTCACTTCTATTTCGAAAAAATGATCTCCTAAAACAATATTGTTTAACAGTCCACTTACTATATTTCCAAGACTACCTCCTAATAAGCCTTTTAATATTCCTTTATCATAATCAAAACGAATATATGATGTAGTACCAGCCTTCACGATGTGATCATAACCAATTTCGACAAAACCAGCTCTTTTATTTCCTCCTAATAAAATTCCTGCATCTGAATTAATAGTTGCAAAGGAATCAAAGTTTCCATTAAACATATTAGAAATATCGTCCACATACTTGCTTCCTAACAACTCAGTAGCACATACAGAAGACTCAAAAGGACTTTCGGTCATTGGATCAATACATACATCATTAATACGTTTGACATTATACAAACGAATAGCTGGTGTAACACCTACATTTACTAAAGTTACTGTAGAAATCTCAACTCTATCAAAAGCTTCTACACTTGTGTCAAAAATCAAAGACTGAACTCCACCAGACTGCAATAGGCCTAATAAATCAAGATTATTTAATAATCCCTGTTTTAAAGTAAACTCTTGTTTTTTAGTACTACCTAAGTAAGTAGTTACTTTATAAGAACCTAATAAATCTAATGAAAGTACACTCTTAGGGTTAAACTGTACTCTCACTTCTAATTTATCACCATTAGAAGATGGTTTGGGAAAGTAAATAACTTGTTTTACTCCTGTACCTATAGCCAAAGTACCCGAACTAATTTCTGAATAATTAGATGAATTACCACTTATAGCATGGTAAGGATTCTTAACACCTGCTTCATTTAAATTAGCAATACTTAGATTTAACCCTGCTTGATTATATGAAGTAAACTGAGCAGGATAACATGGATCTGAACCAATCTCACGACACATGTTATATACCTTTAACATACGTTGTTCACCTGTTGGCAATCCTGTTACTCTATTGGTTATACGTATACTATTATATTCAGCTGTTGGTGTAACTGCTAAATAATAACGACCAATCTTATCTTGTACAAGTGATACCGCTCCATTAGTAGTTCCTTCAAAACCACTTATACTCGAGCTTTTAGATACAGATACACCATTACTGAAGGCTTCAACTTCAAAGTAATGATCTCCTAACAATAGACCAGCAACACCGTTAACTAACTTACCTAAACTTCCTCCTAATAAAGCTTCCAATATATCTTTATCAGAATCAATTCTAATATAAGAAGTTGTATTTGCTGATACTTTTTGGCTATATGACAATTCTATCATTCCTGACGAAGGCAAAGTAGATAGTAAAGAACCATTATTCGCATATAGAGTAGCATATGTTTCGTTATTTCCATCTATAGCATTTGTAACAAAATCAACATTTTTAAAATCCTTGACAACAGTAGCACATGCAGCTATATCAAAAGGAGATTCAGTCGGAGCAGGAACTACAATATTAGGATTAGCGCACTTCGATGTATCAAAACGCTCAATATCATAAATACGTAAACCATCACTTAACACTCCAACATTTAATGTGTTATTTGCTCTTAATTCAATTCTGTCAAACTCTTTTCCAGGAGCAAATGTTAGAGTCTTCTTTCCAGGTGTCTTCAACAATCCTAAAAGGTTTACACCATTAAGTAAACCTCCCTCTAAAGACTTCGTATATACCTCTTTGTCGCCCTTATATGCTCTTATTTCAATAGCGTTTAACAAATCCAAACTAAGCAACCCCTTTGGAGACTCTATCGTTAAGTTAACGGTAGTGGATGCATTAGAAGTAGTTGGAAAATAAAAAAACTGAGAAATATACCCTCCAACTCCTACATTTACAGCACCTTCTCTTTTTAATAAAGAATATGTATTTTCTTTTCCATCTATAGCTTCATAGAATTTATTCTGTAGCAAACCTCCTAAGAGATCAATTTCAATACCTGCAGAATCAAATGAAGTTCCTATTGGTCTACCACAGCTTTCTCCATCTTCTTTTACGTAGTAAGTATCATAAACCTCTAATAATTTATCACCGGTTAATCCCAATAAAGCCGTACTACTATTACCTACAGTCATTCGATCAAATGATTGATCTAACTGAAATGCAATCATGTAATCACCCTTTTTATCTTGAATCAATTTAGCTTGCTTAGTTCCAAAACCATCTACTGATTTAACTTCAAGAACCTTCGTATTCCCATTGTAAGCATTAACATCAAATCTGTGGCTTCCCAATAGTAATTCATTCAAAAGACCAGATAATAACTTACCCACTGAACCACCTAATAAACCATTTAGTAATTCATTGTTTTCCATCCCTATCTTTACATAGGTGTGTTTTCCTCTCGGTACTGCATTAGGAAATTTGTATTCTAAATATCCGCTTTTCTTACCTATCAACAACGCCCCAGGATGTGCATGTAATGTACCTTTACTTGCTAAATTCCCATCAGTTGCATATTTTGGATTATCAACATTTTTACTCTTAATTAACTCTGTAGCATACACCTTAGTTTGCCCATAAGACTGTACTAAAGGAACGAACAGGATGAGCAAAAGCAGTAACCTCTTCCATAGAGAAAAAGTAGTTTTTTGTTTCATTTGTTGTTTGTTAAAATTATGTTTGATTGATTTCCCCTATTCAATCCTGGATCAAATAGAGCGTATACCCAAAGAATATGGAGTTTAGATAGAGAATAACATTACGGAGTGTTTGAGTTTGAGTTTGTAATGTGATTCTGAAAATAGTTTTCGTTCTACTATGTCAACTTAAACTACTGTATAGAAACAACAATGCCCTACCTATAGTCAATATGGGTACACAGTGTTTACGTTAAGTTTTGAGTTTAGATAAATTTGCCATACTAACTTTATTAATTCATATTCAGTCATTGCTCCCCACTAATTTGCCCAGGGTAAGCCATGCTATTATACTATGCTTTATATTGCGTCGCAACTGCATTCAATATTGAAAATACAGTGCAACAAAGAAGCTTAAATTTGCCTCTATAAATAATTTCGTTTCGTTAGTTGGTTATGGTGTTGGAATACTATCTCAATCATCCCTTTCTCCGTATTACCTAAGAAATCCTCTACAAGAAGTACTCCAGAAATTACAAGCCAAAAGCAATTGATTTAGGTGTTATAGAAAACAATTGTATTAGGTGTAATTTTCAACTTCAAAAATACTCCTTCCCTATAGGGTGTAACCTATACTAAAGAATGGTTTTTCTATTAAAACAAGGTTACAAAAGTTAATTAACAAATAACAGAAACAAACTAACCCTTTTATGGCAATGTGAGAACAATAAATACAACAATTTAATTTTCAATACATTAAGTAGATAAAAAAGTACCAGTACTGTACTAAAATGTCTTTTAAAGACAAAACATCTAAAGACAAGAGCCTTGTGAATTTTCAAAAAACGCTTAATTCAAAACAAATGAGTAGACTAATTATTACAAACATCTGATACTGTTAAACACACCGTAAATCTTTAAGTGTATCCCCTATCTCGTTCTTTACTGCAAATACATAATAGACACATAACCGAAAAGTAATAACACAAAACAGGTCTGCAGGCCCCATGCAAGCATGCCATAGTTTGCTCATAAAACCGATGTAAGCGCTAAGAGATAGCATGACTTTAAAAGGTTTTGATTAATATGAATTTTAGGTTTAATTAGAATGAATAAAACAGCTTGATAAAAATGACTCTGTTGCTTCAATTGAAAAGCTTATTCTCACATTGAGGTTGTGACTTTTTTAACACAAACCTATACTAAAGAACAGGCACAAATTGTCCCACATCCGTTATATTGCGACATCAAAACAAAACAACATAGAAAAACAATGAAAAACTCTCAAACAACGTGGATTCAAAAGTTTAAGGTTCCCATAGCAAATAAGCTCAAGAATGACATAATTAGGCAATAAAGAAGATTTAAGAATTCTTAAATTAAGGCCAGTACTTAATTTACTATTAAAATCTTAATATAATCACAAAATTGTAATAATTAAGTAACGAAATAAGCAAGATTAAACTAAACGGATTCCTTTTACATTTCGCAGAATATGAAACTCAAACTCAACTCACTTTATATTCTGTGTACTTTATAGGTTTACCCCCCTTTTAGTTTAAGTTATTATGATGGAATATATGGACGGGCTATCCTATATCCTCTACAAACTGATTCAATATGTCTTGCGTATTTGGATTACTTGTCATTAGGACATTCAAAAATGGAATCGAAAAAAAAATATCATTATATCATAATTGGTATACTTTCTCTATTGAGTACAGTATATCTCTACGCAAAAGTTACCTTAAGTTTAGGTCTTGACCTTTTTGATATACAACACAACACCTTATTACTAACAGACAATGACTTTCAAGATGAAGCAATACAGTTACTCGAGGATAGTCTGCCTATATCGATCAACTTCTTTTTATCGGGTGTATTTTACGGTATCGCACTCTTGGGGATCATCTCTACTATTGTCATATACAAAATATTCAAGATTCGAAAATGGGCTGCCATTCACGCCATTCAGCTATTAATGTTCTGCTCAATAATTTATAGCGATGTGTTAGTACACACCACTTACAAAATAACTTTGATGGTGAACTTTATGCAAAAAGGCATTATCATCAGCTTGCTGTTTCTACTTTCCTTAATCGCAAGCAGCTATGTACCTTTCTCTATTAAAAGAAAATTGTATCAAAACGAATTCAAGTTTTATAGCTTCTCCAGTGTTTTAGCTATAGGTATCTATATAGGGCATATCATTATCACTCAGTGTCATAGCTATTACCTGGATTTACTCGTAATCACCATTGCTATTGTATCTCAATACTTGATGCGAAAACTACTAAAGCGAAAAGTTTACAGACAGTATATTTTACTACTATTACTTTTAATAATATTTTATACGATTTGTCTTACAGATACAGGGGTTAAGTTTAGCTTGACTCAGTATATCGACAAGATTACTACCTTGAAGATTCTAAGTAGTATTGTCATTCTACTCTCCATATTCAACAATTACTTTTTAATAAAGAAGTATCACCGTCGTCAAAAGAAAACAGAAATGTTTAATTCGCAGTATGTTTTATTAGTAAAGAACTACCACAATCTTCTACTCAAAGCGAAGGGCAATAAGTCATTGGAAATAGATGCAATAGGACAATCCCATGTACAAACCCTATCAGGGACACAAGACAATTTACAAGAACGAGAAGAAGACCCAAACATCAGAAATATTTACAAACTAACAGAACGCGAAATAAATGTATTGGAACTAATTTGGGAGGGATTGACAAACAAAGAAATAGCTGCTGAATTAAATATTTCATTAAGTACAACCAAGTATCACATAAGTAATATTTTTATAAAACTCAATGTCAATTCAAGAACACAGTTATTTACACTGAAAGCTAAATAGACACTAAAGCCTTGTAGTTGCAAGGCTTTAGCTTTACTATACCCTATAGAACAAGCCTTTCTCCTTGACGAGTGAGAACAATAACAAAAGTGTACGATATAAAGGATTAGCTCGAGTTCAATGAGGACATCGAGCTATTTTCTATTTGGAACATTCTTTCAACCTTCCTTTTCAATCAACAAATTAATACAAACAATTTACATCAAATCCTACAAAGCTACACTGGCCTTCTCTCTTAGAACCAAATAATTTCCCTACCTCGTCTTATTAACTTGCTAACTATTTTGCCGTACAATCAATGGATTTAGCTCTGACAATGTTATCCCAATCAATTACTACTGCCTTACAGATACTAATACAAACTAAACAAATAGACTGAAGTAATATCCTTCCCAACTGCTAATTTATCCCCTACACCAATCTGTTTGCTATTCTATTCATTGTCCCATCGATTAAAACCTGGAAGAACAATTGATAAAATCCTATAAAGATGAAAAGTACGAAGGGTCTTTCTTCCTACTGATACCCTTATGCTCCTATATTGTTGGCATAGTGGTCGCATGTTTTTGCTCTATAATCATGTGACCACTATGTGATCAGTATGCGACCACTATGCGACCACTTCGAAATAACTATGCCTCGTCCTAATATAGCTGTACAATTATTGTTTATAATCCTGCTTTTAACTGTACAATACTTTCACAGTAGAACAGCTTGAATAACTTATCTATCCTCCCAAAGGCTTTTCGAACACAATGAGACACTTTATATTTAATTTTACTAATTTTGTGCATTTCATATTTGTATTGCAATGCCAATTCACAAAATTATCAAAGTACAGCAGTTTGATAAGAACATACCGATCGAGTTTTACTCCATAGAAGAACACCCCGAACTCTTTGATTTTGATTATCACTATCAATATAACTTTTACCAGATATACTGGTTTACATCAACTTGTGCACAGCGTCAAGAAATAGATTTTAAGTCCTATCCTATTACTCAAAACCAATTGTGGGTTGTCTTTCCTGGTCAAGTACAGTTTTTTAATCCGACCCATGTTACAGGATACTATATGGCCATTGACAAAGATTATTTTAACAGGATAATTTATCAAGAAGTAGCAGAGCGCGATTACTACAAAATTCCCCCTTTGCACTTTGAGATCACTCCTGATCTAATTCCCATATTTCAATCTATTTTCCAATTGATCAATATCGAATGGAGTACCAAGCGAAGAACGGCTATAATGGAGAAATACGTCAGCCTGTTTTTGTGTCATACATTGGATTTAAAACAGTTGTCCGATACCGTTTCCAATTATGATCCAAGGGTGTACAAACTATTGAATCTGGTAGAATTGCACTATTGTTCACAGTACAGCAATGAGTTCTATGCCAGTAGCGTTTCACTATCCATTAAGCGAATGAATGAAATACTTGTGAATACCACAGGTGATACACTCAATATACACTTAAAGAACAGATTGCTATTAGAGGCTAAGCGCATGCTAATTTACAGTGATCTCACTGTTCAACAAATTGCCTTCTCTCTTGGTTATAGTGAAGTCAATTACTTCAACCGCTTTTTTAAGAAAAACACCAGTGTGACACCAAGTGAATTTCGCAAGAATATCAAAAAAGTCCAATAACTTCAGCACAACAGATAGTTTAGCTCCTTATTTGATAGGCTACATTTGCCCACTCAAAACAAAGAAATGAAAAAGCTTACAAAAACTCAGTTTGTAGTGGTAATTATCTTATCGCTACTCTCAGCATTAGAACCCTTTAGTATTGATCTATACTTACCGGGATTCTTAAAAATCTCACAGACTTTCAACACTGATTTAAAGTCTGTACAACTCTCTATTTCCTTCTTCTTAGGAGGTTTTGCTATAGGGCAATTATTTTGGGGAATTATTTCAGATAAATACGGTAGAAAAATTCCCACTATCATATCTTTACTTGTCTTCATTTTGGCTACCGTTGGATGTATTTATGCCCAAACGATTGAACAGTTTTGGATAGCGCGATTCTTTCAGGCTTTTGCTGGTTGTGCGGGAGTAGTCATTGCCAGAGCGGTAGTCAACGAGTTTTACGATACAGACCAGAGTATGCATGTATTTTCCCTATTGGCTATTATAGCAGGTATAGCGCCAATTATTGGACCTGTCATGGGAAATTTCTTAATCAATCACTTTGTATGGCAATCTGCCTTTGTGACCCTATTTATTTTGGGTGTAGTATGCTTAATCTCCGTGGTGCTCTTTTTGCCAGAGACAAGAATAGTCAGCACCACATCAAGCAAGACAAATATGGCACAAGATTTTAAAGAGATTGTGCAGAACAATACATTTGTAAAGTACACCCTAATTGGAAGTTTGACTTATAGTATCTTAATGATTTACTTAGCTAATGCACCTTATCTGATTATGGAATATGGAGGGTTATCTTCCAATATGTTTAGTTCCATCTTTGCATTCAATGCCATAGGATTAATACTCGGTGCATGGCTTGCCAATTCGGTTTTATCAAGATGGTATACAGTAGAGCAAATAGTTAAACTAACCGTTTACTTTGGTATAGTGGCAAGTGTTTTTTTTCTAATTATGTGCAGTTATAAATCAACTATCGAATTGATGTTAATTCCCCTATTTTTTATTGTGTTAACCCTTGGCGTATTGTTTCCCACGACAACAAAGTTAGCCTTAGCTCCCTTTACCACCAATAGTGGCTCGGCTTCTGCCTTATTAGGAACATTGCAGTTAACCCTTACTTTCATTATTTCAGCCTTGACCAATATAATTCCTCTTGATCTAATCACACTAACGGGAGGCTCTTTACTTCTTTGTCACCTACTTTACCTTTTTTGTTATTTATTCAAGGATAAAAAGGTGGGGGAATACGAGTAAAATAGAGAGTGAGAATATAATTAATATAATAGATAAAGAGGTTATCTCATAGTGAGATAACCTCTTTTCTTTTAGTAAATGAAAACTCACTGCCTTAATCTACAGTTCCTCATAGCACAGCACAAATAAGCTATTAACTACATAAACAACATACAGAAAACCACAATAAGACCAAGCTCATTCAACACAAATGAGAATACCTAAATTCACACGTCTAAAGATGCAACCTTGAGGTTATTTCTTGCCTAACATTTTACTCAAAGGAAGTATTTCAATCACAACAAATAAGAAAGGCAATGATACACAAACAAAAAGGGCTGCTCCTTATTATGAGGAGACAGCCCTTTTAGTCCTATTATTGAACTAAATTCAATTGTTCAAATTACTTCATTAAATCTGTGATTATAGTAGTAAATAGGTTTCCTAAGAAATAGGAATGTTGGAAATAAGTATCATTTCTTGCATTATACTCCCTATACTTACCAGTTACCATTTCACCATTTACATAATTGTAACGATCAAGTAATCCTCTATACTGAACATCATTCGTCATCGGCAAAATAACTATTTTCTTCGTCTTGTGAATCATTGTCATTGCTTCTACTGGTGAAAGATCAGCTTTCAAAGTAGTCAAAGGCTCAAACTGTGAACCTGTAAGGTCATAAGTTAATGTCTCTACACTCGACTGCCATATACTATAATTTTTCAAATAAGTATACTTCTCTATCATCGTAAAATGAGAGTTCGTTGGCACTGCATAACCTACTGGTGTGGTCTCTCGATTAACATTTGGGATTACAGCCACAGGGGTATCTACTCCACCATTAAACTTCATTAACATGGTACCAAACCCTCTCGATTCTGGTGAAAGATCTGATCTATTAAACCCTTCAAATAATTTTTTATATCTTGCAATATCCGTTTCTTGTGAAACAACAAACCATCCTTTATCACTGTTGATATAATTCTCTATTGCTGTGTGAACTGCTGCATCAAGACCAATTGCTGCAATAGGTCCTCCATCAATAATTACTAAATTGTAAATTCCCTTGTTCAATTCAGTCACAATTTCAGCTCTACGCTGAACACCTAATTCACTATTATAACCTGAACTATAATTAGTATTTACAGCAATCGTTTTCAATACTTTAGGACCAACCTTTACATGTTCTCCAGTCTCACTGTAATACCTATCATTCTTTAAATACTCTGCTAACATTTGAACGAAATTATCAGTAGGACGGTCATTTCGAATATATAAAATATTCAATGGAGCGTATCCAACACGTACAGGGAAGGTAGCGTTACACAAAGTTTCGCTATTACCATCGTTATTTATAAAAGATACATCAGTAACTCCTGGAGTAGAAGGGGCGATAGTTTTTTGTTCTGCATACAGCACAATATCATTAGCACCTAACGTTTTAAACTCCTGTTTTACACCGTCACGGGTACTACTAAATGTAATTCCTTGAACAGGAACTGTCGTTTTCAATTCATACTCACCTAACTCCGTTACATTTGCTTTGACTATAATAGTATAAGTGTCTTGAATCTCCTTATCGAGTAGAATCGTTGATCGGTTTGAACTAATTGTTGCACAATCAATTGTATACGCAACAGGCTTAACCTCTAAGTTAAACGTGATTACATTATCACCTTCCACTTCAAAACGCCCTTCCTCAGCACTAATCGTAAAATCAGATGTTGGGTATCCACGCGAGCAACCACATATTTCATAAGCTAACTTAAGGTAGTAAGTTTGTTTCAAATAATAAATAGATGAGCAAACAAGAAATAATGTATTCTCATGTAGAGGATTGGAGAACAAGTGGATTAACGCAATCAAGATACTGTGAAAGTGTCGGAATTAAGTTAGCAACCTTTAGTTATTGGGTAGTTAAGCATAAGTCAGAGTCAACACAATTAGACAATAATTTTATAACTGTAACAAAAGGCCAAGTAAGCAAAACTCAAGAATATGAAATCGTATATCCCAATGGTGTAAAGTTACGTCTACAAACGGATAATCTTAGTGAACTATATTCATTAGTAAACTTAGTGTAATGTTTAGTTTGAGTAGTTCTAATC
>NZ_WSPP01000073.1:0-3400 GCF_009767705.1 Myroides sp. LoEW2-1
AGTCTAAAACTCGTTTTAATTGCAAGAACTTTTAATCTAAGAGAAAAGTAACGTTTTATATAATACAAAAGAGGGTGACCTTTTGGGACACCCTCTTTTTGTTTTTGTATGTATTATTTATTGTATTTGCTTTTTGTTTGTAAGATTGATGAAAATGGAAAGTAAGATATAAATGAGGATAATCAATGGTATAGCCAAATACTGTAGTGTAATTAGCAATATGATTGATAGGACTACAAATCCGATTTGCAATTTATATGAGCTTAAATTCCCTGGTTTTATTTTTAGAGAAAACAGAGGTAATTCTGCGTTCATGATTATAGCACTTAAAATACTGATTACAACCAATAAATAAGGGTTACTTAAAACAGATATTATTGTTTCTGATTCTGTTGTTGCGATTATCATTGGAATACTCAAGATAAATAACGCATTACCAGGTGTAGGCAGTCCGATAAAAGAATCTGTTTGTCTTGTATCGATATTGAATTTAGCTAATCGGTACGCAGCACCTAAAGTAATTATGAAACCAAAATAGGGAACTACTCCCATGTAATATGTTTCTGGAGTGAGGTTGTATATCTCTTGATTTTCTTGTATGCTTGCTAACATTTTATAGACTACTAAGCCTGGTACAACTCCACTTGTAACCATATCTGCTAAAGAGTCTAATTGAAGACCTAATTCGCTTTTTACGTCTAAAATACGCGCAACGAACCCATCCCAGTAATCAAAAAATATTCCTAAACATACCCATAAAAATGCCATCGGGATATTGTCGTCGAATGCGTAAATACATGCGATTAATCCTGAAAGTAAGTTTAAAAGTGTTATTGCATTGGGAATGTGTTTTTTCATAATTGATTTTATTTGTGTATAAACTTTATAACGGTCTATCTATCATTAATGGTACAAATGTATCATAAAGTTACTAATTTTTATAGTGTTTGTTTGTATTACTTTATGTAATGCGCACTTTGAAAAGTAAAATGATATTGCTGCGAATCAAATTTCAAATGTGTTTTTTTTGCTACTATAGAGTCAATAGCGTTTGAGTGTATCAACAAGTTTGAGTGATTGTGTATTATTGGAAAAAGGAAAAGCACATTCACAATAGAATAAAATGGAATAGTAGGGTTATTGTAACTCATATTACGTGATAGTCTTATAAGTGAAATATAGTTGAGCAAGAAAGGAGTTTATTAATGGTGTAAGTTCACTGTGATATGTTTTTACAGCTATTGAAAGCAGAGGGGAATAGGTTTTCTTGGCAGTATTTGGCTAATTGGGAATACAGATTTACTACTAAAACGCTTTCTTAGGTGGTTAGGCAATTTTTTTTTATTGTAAATCATGAGGGAGTAAGCTATTTTTGTGATTACTCAATAAGAATTGAACAACTATTTATATCATCGTATATGGGAAAGAAAATAATGTGCGTGCTTTTATGCTTATGGTTTGGGCAAATTGCTTTGTCTGCAGAACGAGCTTTGTCTGATCGCGCTCAAATTAGTGTATTGACTATCGGCACAGGTCCTATGTTACATGAGTTGTATGGTCATACAGCTATTCGCGTTTTTGATCCGTCTTATGGAATAGATAGAGTGTACAACTTTGGAATGTTTGATTTCAGTACACCTAATTTTGGATTGCGCTTTATAAAAGGTGATATGTTGTATTATGCCGATTATACATCAATGAAGGACTTCGTTAGAAGTTACGTTTATTACAATAGAAGTGTATACGAACAAGTATTGAACTTGACTGAAGATCAAAAAGAGAAGATTTGGCACAGTTTGGAAAATGCTTTAACTGAGGAAAACAAATACTATGTCTATAAATTTATTGACCAAAATTGTACAACAAAGGTTGTTGATATTGTCAATCAGGATACCAATACAGTAGTTGAAGCAGAGGTAACTGATAATATTAAAACGTATAGACAGATGTTTAATGACTATTTGGATAGTAGTTATTTTTTAAAGTTAGGGATAAACATGATACTCGGTGCTCGCATTGATCAGACGAATGACAAACAGTTTCTTCCTGATAAGTATATGATGGGACTTGAGCAAACGAAAATGGATGGCAAACCTATTGTAAAAGAAACCAAGACTATCTTTGAAGCAAACCAAGAGTTAAGAGCAACAACTCCATGGTGGGATACCTATGCTTTTTTTAGCTTGTTATGCGTTGTACTTGCTGTAATGTCATACAAAGTGAAAGCAATTCGCTATAGCCTAATATTAATTATTGGATTATTTGGAGCCTTCTTTTTATTTGTAAACTTTTACTCTTTTCACGTTGAGGTATTGAACAATAATATTTTACTATTGTGCAATCCTTTGCTGCTATTGCTCCCTTTCGTTAATACAAACATTAGAATGGGCAGAGTTTTGCATATCGTTTTGTTGATAGGTATGACAATTTATGTTGTTTTAAATATTACTTCTGAAAAATTAGTAGTTACTCTTCCTTTATATCTTTTAACTTTGTGTTTATTAATAATTGACAGAATTATTATAAACAAAAAAGATTAAGCTATGTTTTCAATTTTTAAATCTAAACCAGTATTAAAAGATTTAATACCCAATAATTATGTAGATATTCATTCGCATTTGTTATTTGGTATTGATGATGGTGCTAAAACAAAAGAGGATACAGTCTTCATTATTCAATCCATGAAATCTCTTGGGTTCGAACAAGCAATTACAACACCACACACCACACCTCTTGTATGGGATAACACCAAAGAAGGAATTTTGTCAAAATACCAAGAAGTAAAAGCAGTTTTACCTCAAGAAGCAGAGGCATTAAAGTTGCGCGTTGCATCTGAGTATTTGATGGATGAGAGTTTTCTCAAGAGAATAGCATCAGAAGAATTATTGACGTTAAAAGACAAATGTGTTTTAGTGGAGATGTCTTACATCAATCCGCCTATTCAATTACAAGATATATTATTTCAATTAAAGTCCAGAGGATATGACATTGTATTGGCGCATCCAGAGCGATACAATTTTTATCACAGCAATACGGATATGTATGCTAAATTAAAGAAAATGGGATGTCAATTTCAAATGAACCTACTTTCAGTGACAGACTATTATGGAGGTCACGTTTTGGAGGCTGCAAATTTTCTATTGAAAAACAATATGATAGACTTTGTAGGTTCTGATATTCACCATAGCAAGCACATCAAAGCGTTTGAATCAAAAGTACAAGTGAAAGATATAGGTAACTTTGAAAAAGCAATTGAGAACAATCAATTCTTTAGAATATAAGTTAAGATCTGTAATACAAAAAGAGGCTGTCTAAAAAGCCTAAAAAACAAAACCCCGTCTAAAAAAGGCGGGGTTTTTTCATTGTTTGTCCTCAAAAATAATTATCTTCAAGGTGCAAC
>NZ_WSPP01000074.1:0-3468 GCF_009767705.1 Myroides sp. LoEW2-1
AAAAAAAGGTATTATACAGAGTCTCGTAGCTCAGCTGGTTAGAGTACTACACTGATAATGTAGGGGTCGGCAGTTCGAGTCTGCCCGGGACTACTAAAATACACAGGAAATACTAGAGGTTTAGACTAACCGCCCAAAAGTTACTGTTAACTGTAAGCTGTTAACCAAACACTAGAAACGGGGGATTAGCTCAGCTGGCTAGAGCGCCTGCCTTGCACGCAGGAGGTCATCGGTTCGACTCCGATATTCTCCACAAGGACTAAAGTCCAACCGTTCATTGACATATTGATAAAACTTAACTAACAAAACAGTTAGAAAGAACAAAAAATATAGAAATATATAGAAAGTACGATTCGAAAGAATTGTAAGCACATAAGCAAAATAAGGGCGTATGGGGAATGCCTAGGCTCTCAGAGGCGAAGAAGGACGTGATAAGCTGCGAAAAGCTACGGGGATTGGCACACACGAATTGATCCGTAGATATCCGAATGGGGCAACCCAATATGTTGAAGACATATTATCCTGTATAGGAGGCGAACCCGCTGAACTGAAACATCTAAGTAGGCGGAGGAGAAGAAAACAAAAGTGATTCCGTAAGTAGTGGCGAGCGAACGCGGAATAGCCCAAACCAAAGTTGTTACGGCAATTTTGGGGTTGTAGGACCACGACATTTCTTGCGGCTTGAATTAGAAATACCTGGAAAGGTATACCGAAGAGGGTGACAGTCCCGTATAAGTAAGAAAAGATAAGAATAGTGGTATCCTGAGTAGGTCGGGGCACGTGAAACCCTGATTGAAACTGGCGGGACCATCCGCTAAGGCTAAATACTCCTGAGAGACCGATAGTGAACCAGTACCGTGAGGGAAAGGTGAAAAGAACCGTGAATAACGGAGTGAAAAAGATCCTGAAACCATACGCCTACAAGCGGTCGGAGCCCATTCGTTGGGTGACGGCGTGCCTTTTGCATAATGAGCCTACGAGTTACCGTTGCTGGCAAGGATAAGGACTTCAGGTCTGGATCCGTAGCGAAAGCGAGTCTGAATAGGGCGCTTTAGTCAGTAGTGGTAGACGCGAAACCGTGTGATCTACCCATGGGCAGGTTGAAGTTTAGGTAACACTAAATGGAGGACCGAACCGTTTAACGCTGAAAAGTTTTCGGATGACCTGTGGGTAGGGGTGAAAGGCCAATCAAACTCGGAAATAGCTCGTACTCCCCGAAATGCATTTAGGTGCAGCGATGATCATAGTTACTTAGAGGTAGAGCTACTGATTGGATGCGGGGGCTTCACCGCCTACCAATTCCTGACAAACTCCGAATGCTAATTAATGATAATCATCAGTGAGGGCATGGGTGCTAAGGTCCATGTCCGAGAGGGAAAGAACCCAGACCATCAGCTAAGGTCCCCAAATGTATGCTAAGTTGAAAAAACGCGGTTTGATTGCCCAGACAGCTAGGATGTTGGCTTGGAAGCAGCCATTCATTTAAAGAGTGCGTAACAGCTCACTAGTCGAGCGATCGAGCATGGATAATAATCGGGCATAAGTATACTACCGAAGCTATGGATTTACGTTTTAAACGTGAGTGGTAGGGGAGCATTCTATCGGCAGAGAAGGTGATTTGTGAGAATTGCTGGAGCTTATAGAAAAGAAAATGTAGGCATAAGTAACGATAAGGGGTGCGAGAAACACCCCCGCCGTAAGACTAAGGATTCCTGAGCTATGCTAATCAGCTTAGGGTTAGTCGGGACCTAAGGCACACCCGAAGGGGGACGTCGATGGCCAACGGGTTAATATTCCCGTACTACTTATAACAGTGATGGAGTGACACAGTGATGAAAGCACCGCGAACTGACGGAATAGTTCGTTGAAGCACGTACCTATAGGTTTGATAGTAAAATGCGTCAGACTTGGAGAAATGCGATAGTACTCAGCGTCTACGGACAAAGAGATAGTGTGCCTAAGGGCTGTCAAGAAAAGCTTCTAAACATAGGTTATAAGTACCCGTACCGTAAACCGACACAGGTAGTCGAGGAGAGTATCCTAAGGCGCTCGAGAGATTCATGGCTAAGGAACTAGGCAAAATAGACCTGTAACTTCGGGAGAAAGGTCGCCAGCGCAAGCTGGCCGCAGTGAAGAGGTCCAGGCGACTGTTTATCAAAAACACAGGGCTCTGCAAAATCGTAAGATGACGTATAGGGCCTGACACCTGCCCGGTGCTGGAAGGTTAAGAGGAGATGTTATCGATGAGTAATTGTTGAGAAGCATTGAATTGAAGCCCCAGTAAACGGCGGCCGTAACTATAACGGTCCTAAGGTAGCGAAATTCCTTGTCGGGTAAGTTCCGACCTGCACGAATGGTGTAACGATCTGGACACTGTCTCAGCCATGAGCTCGGTGAAATTGTAGTATCGGTGAAGATGCCGATTACCCGCAGTGGGACGAAAAGACCCTGTGCACCTTTACTATAGCTTAGTATTGTTCTCGGATAAGTGATGTGTAGGATAGGTGGGAGACTGTGAAATGGCGTCGCTAGGCGTTGTGGAGTCATTGTTGAAATACCACCCTTTGCTTATTTGAGATCTAACTCCGCAATTGTGGAGGACATTGCTTGGTGGGTAGTTTGACTGGGGTGGTCGCCTCCAAAAGAGTAACGGAGGCTTCTAAAGGTTCCCTCAGCACGCTTGGTAACCGTGCGTAGAGTGCAATGGTATAAGGGAGCTTGACTGAGAGACTAACAAGTCGACCAGGTACGAAAGTAGAGCATAGTGATCCGGTGGTTCCGCATGGAAGGGCCATCGCTCAAAGGATAAAAGGTACGCCGGGGATAACAGGCTGATCTCCCCCAAGAGCTCATATCGACGGGGGGGTTTGGCACCTCGATGTCGGCTCGTCACATCCTGGGGCTGGAGAAGGTCCCAAGGGTTGGGCTGTTCGCCCATTAAAGTGGCACGCGAGCTGGGTTCAGAACGTCGTGAGACAGTTCGGTCTCTATCTACTGTGGGCGTTAGAAATTTGAGTGGATCTGATTCTAGTACGAGAGGACCGAATTGGACCAACCTCTAGTGCATCTGTTGTCTCGCCAGGGGCATCGCAGAGTAGCTACGTTGGGCAGGGATAAGCGCTGAAAGCATATAAGTGCGAAACCCACCACAAGATGAGATTTCTTTAAAGGGCCGTGGGAGATTACCACGTTGATAGGCTATAGATGTAAAGGCAGTAATGTCATAGTCGAGTAGTACTAATAGCCCGTAAGCTTATGTGAATCTCCCCTTGTTTACATACAAGGGGAGGGCAACTTTCTAAGTGATAGTTAAGTTACAATATCAATATAGTTAACAATATTAGTTACGTTAAAGTAACAACCGATTTAGGGTGGTTATTGCGGCGGGGCTCACCTCTTCCCATTTCGAACAGAGAAGTTAAGCCCGCTAGCGCAGATGGTACTGCTAACCAGTGGGAGAGTATGTCG
>NZ_WSPP01000075.1:0-10970 GCF_009767705.1 Myroides sp. LoEW2-1
GTATTCTAAACAAAACACTTATAAGTTACTTTTAAAACAAATCAATTAAAAAACACCATTATTTAAACAATCGAAAGTTTTTGAATGCAACAGCATTGCAATTGTTACTAAAACGGACTTTTAGCTAACTTTATTTGGGCTTTTTTCACTAAGTTTGTCTTATGAAAATGTTACAACAAATATTATCTATACTTTTAGTACTGGTTATTTTTACAACTAGTATGTATCCTTGTGCAGATAAATTTGTTGATAAAACAGAACAATTATCCTCTTTTGACAAGGTAGATTTACCTACCTATAATCAAGATAGGGATTATCATTCTTTAGACGCCTGTTCCCCTTTATGTGCTTGTAGTTGTTGTGCTAGCTCTATTACTCTTGCCTTGGCGCTAAACATTACACAAGTCAAAACAGTAATTCACAGCCCTCAACACTTTAATCACTATGACAATCTGTTTTCCAGATTGGATAGCAGCATTTGGCAACCCCCTAAAATAGCTTAGTTTTTATTCGAATTAATTACTCCTCCTAAGGTCAAAGACTTCTGGGAGCAGCATTTACATACATATATTAAACTATGCTACTATGTTAGATAAAATCATACATTTTAGTATCCGAAACAAATTCATTATAGGAATACTCACTTTAGGTCTCATCGTGATGGGAATCTATTCAGTGATGAATTTGCCTATGGATACACAACCTGATATTACCAATAATCAAGTTCAAATAATCACTACTTCTCCTACACTAGCTACCCAAGAAGTAGAACAGTTCATTACTTACCCTATTGAACAAGCCGTTAAGCCAATACCAAACATTACCGAATTACGCTCCATTAGCCGTTTTGGATTAAGTGTTGTTACTGTTGTTTTTACAGAGAAAACAGACATTTATTGGGCAAGAGCTCAAATCTCTGAAAAACTC
Source organism: Myroides sp. LoEW2-1 (assembly GCF_009767705.1). Lineage (NCBI taxonomy): Bacteria > Pseudomonadati > Bacteroidota > Flavobacteriia > Flavobacteriales > Flavobacteriaceae > Myroides > Myroides sp. LoEW2-1. The sequence goes on from NZ_WSPP01000075.1 coordinate 928, forward strand.
AAAGCTGCAGAAGAAATAATTCCTAAAGGGGTAGGTGCGCCCGAACTTGCGCCTGTTAGCACAGGACTGGGCGAAATCTATCAATATGTTGTATTTCCCAAAGAAGGATATGAAGACAAATACAATAGTATGGACCTTCGAACCATTCAAGATTGGATTATTAAACCTCAGTTAATTGGTGTAAAAGGCGTAGCTGAAGTCAATACACTTGGCGGTCATTTAAAGCAATATGAAATTGCTGTAAAGCCTGATAGACTAAGAAGTATGGATACTTCTATTATCGAAATATTCCAAGCCTTAGAGGCTAATAACGAAAATACAGGTGGAGCATACATTGACAAAAAACCTTATGCTTACTTTATTCGAAGTGTAGGAATGGTGAATAGCCTAGAGGATATCGAAAAAATTGTCGTGAAGAATATAAGCGGTACTCCCGTTTTAATTAGAGACGTTGCAGATGTGCGTATCGGCAGTAGCATTCGATATGGAGCAGTGACCAAAGATGGAAAAGGAGAAGATGTGAGCGGTATGGTCATGATGTTAAAAGATTCAAATACGCAAGAGGTTGTAAAACTTGTCAAAGAGCGCATGACGCAAATTGAAAAATCACTTCCAGAAGGTGTGGGAATTGAGCCTTTCTTGGATCGTACCAGATTAATCGAAAAAACAGTAAGTACCATTCAGACAAATTTAATTGAGGGTGCCCTAATCGTAATCTTTGTACTTGTCTTATTACTTGGAAATTGGAGAGCTGGTCTAATCGTAGCTTCAGTTATTCCGCTGGCTTTGCTATTTGCTATTTCCATGATGAAACTATTTGGCGTTAGCGGAAACTTAATGAGTTTAGGAGCAATTGACTTTGGTTTAATTGTCGACGGAGCAGTAATTATCGTCGAGGCCATTGTCCATAGATTACACGCAGGTAAAAACCGAAGGTTATCGCAAGATCAAATGAATACCGAAGTGTATTCAGCTGCATCCAAAATTAGAACCAGTGCCTCTTTTGGAGAAATTATCATTTTAATAGTTTACTTGCCAATTTTAGCTCTAACTGGAATCGAAGGAAAGATGTTTGGCCCGATGGCAATGACTGTTTCATTTGCTATCCTTGGAGCCTTTATCCTTTCTCTTACTTATGTACCTATGATATCTTCCGTATTCTTATCTAAGCATGCAGGAAAAGAAAAACCTAACTTTAGCGATAAGTTAATAGATAAATTATACAGTTGGTACAAACCTGTACTGGAGAGTGCCTTTAAAGTAAAGCGCTTCGTTCTGATACTGGCATTTGGTCTGTTTGCCATTGCCTTATACTTTTTCACTCGCATGGGTGGAGAATTTATCCCAACCTTAGATGAAGGTGACTTAGCTACTCACGTGATTATATCATCAGGTAGTTCTCTATCTCAAGAAATTGAGACCACTACCAAAGCAGAAAAGATTTTATTAGATCGATTCCCTGAAGTAAAAATGGTTGTTTCAAAAATCGGTAGTGCTGAGATACCAACAGACCCTATGCCAATGGAAGCTGCCGATGTAATCATTATTCTAAAGGACAAGAAAGAATGGACAAGCGCAAAAACCAAAGAAGAACTCATCGACTTAATGGAACAAGCTCTTGAGGAAATTCCTGGAGTAAGCACAGAGTTTTCACAACCCATACAAATGCGCTTCAATGAGCTGATGACGGGAGTAAGAAGTGATGTTGCCATTAAGGTGTTTGGAGAAGACTTAGACAGACTCTCAAGTATAGGAGATGAAATCAATACTTTAATTAACGATGTGCCCGGTGTAGCCAGTACAAAGTTAGAACGAGTAACCGGTCTACCTCAAATATCTATAAAATATGACAAGGACAAATTGGCTTTATATGGATTAAAAATCTCGGATATCAGTCAAATTGTTCGCTCTGGATTTGCAGGTGAGACTGCTGGAGTTGTTTATGAAGGAGAAAAGAGATTCGACCTTGTAGTACGCCTTGATCAAGACTATCGTTCAGATATAGAAAACTTGCGCAATATCTTTATTCCTCTTACTGATGGTCAACAAATTCCATTGGGCCAAATTGCCACAGTAGACTATGAAGATGGACCACAGCAAATCAGCCGAGAAGAAGGTAGAAGGAGAATTGTACTTGGATTCAATGTTCGCGAACGCGACGTAAAAAGCGTGGTTAGTGATATTCAAGTTATCCTTGATCAAAAATTAAAACTGCCTGAAGGCTATTATATTACTTATGGAGGGCAATTTGAAAACTTAGTTGAAGCTACCAATCGATTAATGATTGCAGTACCAATCGCATTAGCTTTAATCTTTATTTTATTGTACTTCACCTTTAAATCAGTAAAGCAATCCTTGATGATTTTCACTGCTATCCCCCTATCTGCAATTGGCGGAGTAGCTGCTTTATACCTAAGAGATATGCCTTTTAGTATTTCAGCTGGTGTAGGTTTCATTGCACTTTTTGGTGTAGCTGTGCTCAATGGTATTGTGTTAATTGGACAATTTAATCACTTAAAAGAAGATGGAATGGGATTATATGAAAGAATAATTGAAGGGACTAAACTGCGCCTTAGACCAGTACTGCTTACTGCTTTGGTGGCATCCTTAGGCTTTTTACCAATGGCACTAAGTACAAGTGCAGGTGCTGAAGTGCAAAAACCGTTAGCCACAGTGGTTATAGGAGGATTAATCACTGCTACAATACTTACTTTAGTTGTGCTACCTATCTTGTACTATTACGAAGAAAAAGGATTCAAGTTCTCCAGAAAAAAAACAATTGCTACTGTCATTCTATTTTTAATTGGAACGACAATACAAGCTCAACCAATTCAAAAACTGACTTTGGAACAAGCCCTTGCATTGAGCATTGAAAACAACAAGTCTATTTTAGCTGCTGAGCTAAATACAAAAGCTCAAAAACAAATGACTCGTACCAGCTTTGACTTGGAAAAAACATCCATTGAAACAGGCTTTGGCTATTTAGATACAAAAGAAAAAAAAGATATCACTTTGTCTATTTCTCAATCTTTTTCTCCTTTTAGCTATGGCAAAAAGAAGAAAGTCTTAAACAAAGCCTACGAAACAGCTGTTCTCGAACAACAAGGTACTGTGATTACAACACAATATGCCGTCAAACAAGCTTGGGAGAACTTGCTCTACGCCATGACAAAGAACAAACTCCTACAAGAGCAAAGTGAACTGCTAAAAGATTTTTCTAAATCAGCAAAGCTTCGATATCAAACTGGAGAGACAACACTTATGGAAAGCAATGTTGCTATTGCTAAAGAACAAGAATTAAACGTTGTAATCTCACAAAATAAAACAGTGATTGACAATCAAATCTCGAAACTAAAAGCGCTATTGCAATTGGATGAAGACTTTGTCCCTGCCGAATCTACTCTATTGTACGACAAACACAATCCAGACGATTCTTTTGACATAAGTCAGAACAATACTTTGCTTTTAGCCGAGAAAGAAATTGAAAGTATTGAAGCTAATAGAAAATTAGAGAAATCAACATTACTTCCAGATATTACGCTGGGATACAATATAAAATCCGACTCTGGTACTATCACAAACAGCGCAGGAGAATTAGTCACTTATGGAAAAGAACTACGCGTGCCAAGTTATAGTGTAGGTGTATCTATTCCACTGTTCTTTGGCAGTCAAAAATCGAAAATCAAAGCGATGAAATACCAAGTAGAAATGGCTACAATGCAAAAAGATTATATTCACAAACAACTACTCGAAACAGTACAGCAACAGTTAGATATAATCTTAGCACAGGAAAACGTGATTGATTACTACCAAGAAAACGCTTTAAAGAATGCTTTGATTATCAAAGATCACGCAAAGAAATCTTATAATAATGGAGATATCTCTTATGTTGAATACATACAATCTGTGGAAACAGCACTAACGATTCAAATGAATTACTTAGATGCTTTACTCCAGTACAACCTAAGCCACAATACCCTGCATTATTTAATCAATCAATAATCAACAACGAATCGATATGAACAAATCAATTATATATTTAGTTTTTGCCTTGTCTTTTACACTTTGGAACTGCAAGGGAAATACTCAGGATGACCACACAGACCATCAGAGCAATCAAGAATCAACCTCTGCAAAGAAAGAAGAATCCCAAAATAAAGAGGTAGAACTAAACCAGATACAATTTAAAGCAGCTAATATAAAATTGGGAGCACTGCAAAAGAAAAACCTCAGTGATATTATCCGCGTGAATGGGCAAACAGAACTACCTGCACAAAGTCAAGCTGAAGTGTCTTCTTTTTTAAGTGGTACAGTTACTCAAATTATGGTAAACCTGGGAGATAAAGTAAAAAAAGGTCAAGTCATTGCCTTAATTGATAGCCCTGAATTTATACAGCTACAAGAGGAATATCAAATCTCTAAAAATACTTTAGAGTACTTAGAACTCGAATATAAACGTCAACAGACACTCAGAGCAGAAAACGTGAACTCTGAAAAGGTATATCAAAAAACAAAATCAGATTTGAATATCGAACGTGCTAAGTTCCAATCTTTGAGCAATAGACTAAAGCTGGTAAACCTTCAACCTGGAGCCTCAGCTACTTCACTGCGTATCTTAGCGCCTATTTCAGGAAATATCGCTACTATGCCTGTTAAGATTGGAAGCAATATCTCCCAAGGGCAATCCCTATTTACACTTGTGGATAACTCCCAGATTCACTTAGACCTTATGGTTTATGAAAAGGATTTACCTAATATTCAAGTAGGGCAAAAAGTATCATTTAATCTTACTAACATTAACAAGAGTGAGATTACAGCTACAATTTTCAGCATAGGAAAGTCTTTTGAAGCTGGTACAAAAACTGTTATTGTACACGCAAACATCAATGAGATTAACGAAAATCTAATCCCAGGATTATATGTCAATGCACTTATTCACATCGGAGAAAGCACGGTTGATGCTTTACCGAATGATGCTATTGTAAAAGCGGATGGTAGAGAATTTGTCTTTGTCCTTGAGCAAGAAGAAGCTGGACTTAAGGCGGATCACTTCCACTTTCAGCGTATAGAAGTCAAAACAGGAGTTTCTGAATTGGGATATACCCAAGTAACATTAATGGAAAAATTGCCAGGTGACGCGCAAATAGCTATCCAAGGTGCTTACTATATCCAAAGCCACTTGATTAAAAACGAAGGTGGCGGAGGTCATGCTCACTAATTAAAAACAACTATAAAAATAAAGGTCGGAATTATCCGACCTTTATTTTTATCTATTTATAGTACTGCTTAATATGCGCAATTATAATCTTTAAATCTTCAACAGGTACCTTAACAGCACTTCCAAATAATTTAGTGCCAGACTGCATCAGCAAAACCCCCTTGTGATCATCGGAACTTCCAATTGAACGGATCTCGAAGGAAATAGCCTTATCAGTTAAATTATAGCGTTTTCTCTTGTCTTTAAACCAACCGTAATTCGCTTGATAGTATACGTGATCGTCTGCAAAATAGAATTCTTCTTCCCCTTTTGTATTCCAAATCGCCAATCTAAAAATAAACAAACTGATAAACAATAAAGCAGTCATGACAATAATATTGACTATGGACATTGTTGTTGTAGGTAGCAATATAGCACTTACCGTCGCGATTATTGGCAATAGTATTCCTGCTATAGCAATGACATAAAGGATAATTCGTATTGCTAAAGGTGCTTTTTTAACTCTCAGCAATAACTGTCTTTCGTTTATTTGATACTGTGTACTCATAGTTTATTGGTTTAACAAAGTAAAGGTAGATATATTTATGTACAAGTCAATATACACAACAAATAACGCGATACTTTTTTCTTCGCTTTTGACTCTCTTGTTAACTTATCAGATGTATTTCTACTACTATTAACAAAAAATACTAATACTTCACTGCTTTAATCATGCGGTCATTACCAACCATATCCTTTCGAAGCTCAATTTGCTCAAACTGCAAACTGTTAAATAGGTCTACTGTTTCTGGTCCTAAGTATTGGTTTATCTCATAAAATAACATACCTGATTTAACCAAATTATCATTGGCTAACTGAGCGATTTTACGGTAAAAAATCAAAGGATCTTCATCTTTAACAAAAAGCGCTAAGTGAGGTTCATAGTCGAGTACATTCTTGCGTATTTCAACTTTTTCAAGGTTTCGAACATAAGGAGGATTTGATACAATAATATCATACTGACCTTCAAGTCTATCTAGTGCCAAGACATCTTGCAAAATGGTTTGCACACTAACGCCATTTCTAATTGCGTTTGCTTTAGCGGTATCTAAAGCCTGCTTTGACACATCCATCAAAGTAACCTTAGCCTTTGGCAATTCACTTGCTAATGTAATGCCAATACAACCACTTCCCGTTCCTATATCTAATATACTGACTTGCCTATCCTGTGCTACACTATTGATAATCCACTCTACCAACTCCTCAGTTTCACTTCGCGGAATCAAGGTATACTGATTCACTTCAAAGGTCATTCCGTAAAAATACGCCCTTGAAAAGATATATTGAATGGGTTTTTCCTGTATTAAATCTCGTAAGACACTTTGCCAACGCTCCTGTTGCTGAGTTTGTAACTCGGGATTCATAATCAAATCTATTCTCGATTTTCCCTCTATCTCATCTAAGGCAATGAAGAACATCTGCTCTGCCTCACTTAAATCATACAAAGTAGAGAGAGATTCTATAAACTGCTGTTTAAATAACTTAATCTGCATAGTAAAAGGCTAAAAACAAATATGTTTTAGCTAAAAAGTTTAAATTTGCTCAAAGATACAGTTTTATCAATTTTGGAGAAACACGAATTATATATTTATAGATGTATTCAACTTGCCAAGCAAGGAACCTATGCGGCAATGCCTAATCCGAGTGTCGGAGCAGTTATTGTCCACAATGACAAGATTATAGGCGAAGGGTTTACATCTTTGTACGGAGGACCACACGCAGAACCCAATGCAATTGCTTCGGTTAAAAACCAACAGCTACTTAAAGAAAGTACGCTCTATGTTAGTCTTGAACCTTGCAGTCACTTTGGAAAAACCCCTCCATGTTGCGATTTAATTATCGAAAAACAAATACCCAGAGTAGTCATTGGCACAGTAGATCCGTTTGCTAAAGTCTGTGGAAAGGGTATTGCAAAAATGAAAGAGGCAGGAGTTGAAGTCACTGTAGGTGTATTAGAAGATTCTTGTCAAAAAAGCAATAAACGCTTTTTTACATTTCATCAAAACAAACGCCCTTATATTATTCTAAAATGGGCCCAAACAAGTGATGGGTATATTGCACCTTTACACAAAGAGAAACAACGTCCTTTTTGGATTTCAAACACTTATTCTAAACAATTAGTGCACAAGTGGAGAAGCGAAGAAATGGCTTTCCTTGTTGGAACTAATACTGTTTTAACAGACAATACCGAGCTAACAACAAGGCACTGGTATGGGCAAAACCCCATTCGCGTATACATCGACAAAGCCGCAAAAATAGACCAGCAGTTTGCCATTAGAAATAATCAAGTAAAGACAATTTGCATAACTGCAAATAAAGAAATGATCTCTCAAGGGAACACAATATTTGAATATGCAAACTTTCAGGAGAATCTCCCTGAGCAAATTTGCCATATTTTGTACAAACACAATATACTCTCAGTAGTAATAGAGGGAGGAAGACAAACCCTACAATCTTTTATAGACAGTGATTTGTGGGATGAAGCACGTATATTTGTAGGACAAGCTACTTTAAAACAAGGGATAAAAGCACCTGTGCTCAACACCTTTAAAACATTAAACCAACATCACATACTAAGTGATACACTAAAGATCGTTACCCGATAAAATGAGTGAAACAATTGATTCATATAAAACAATAAGTCAACCGACACAAGAAGTATTATACAAGGAAAAAAACAGTAAGTTCTTTGGGTATGCCTTCCCTATTCAAAATGAAGAGCAGGTAAAGGAAATTCTCGAGCGCATAAAAAAAGAGCACTACAATGCACGACATTGGTGTTATGCCTTTCAATTAGGTGCAGAACAAGTTTACTATCGCGCCAACGATGACGGAGAACCCAGCAATACAGCAGGAGCACCTATACATGGACAAATACAATCCTTTGAGGTAACGGATATACTTATTGTGGTTGTGCGCTACTTTGGAGGAGTCAAGCTCGGAGTTGGTGGACTAATTACTGCCTATAGAGCTACGGCGCAAATGGCTATGGAAGTAGCAGATATTATCGAAAAGACAATTGATAAAAACTTCAAGGTTAGATTCCAATACAAGGACATGAATAATGTAATGCGCGTTATCAAAGAAAAAAACCTTACTATTATCGCTCAAAACATGCAGATGAGTTGCGAAATTGAGCTATCGATACGAAAGAGTGAATACCAACAAGCCTTAGAAGCTTTCGTTCCATTTTACGAAGTAAAGGTTATAGAACCAGAAGATGAGGATTACTAATGCAAAACAAAAAGCAGAACTAACTACCTGAGTTAATTCTGCTTTTTGTTTTAGCCAGCTATAATCTTACATTGATTACTCACTCATATAAGCCAACCATTCTATATATCGCTTGTCAATAACAGTTTTAATTAATAAATAATTCTCCTGTGTGTCAGCTACATGATATATACTATCAAAATGTTGATTTGCTTGATGAGCTTTTTGATTAAACACGCTTGTATAGTCTTCCAAATAAGAATTATACTTGGCAGTAAAAGCTGTATCCTCATCGTAATAGGCTTTTGCAAAAGCATTTCCTTGTTCATTTAAATCATAAGATACAAACTTTTCATCGCAAACTTCCAAGAGAAACTCTGCTCCTGTTAATTCACCTTCTAACAATTCTTCAATCTCCTGCTCGGAATCCTCAAACAACTCCTGAGAATATAGTTTCTTTTCAATACACCATTTTAAAAACATCCCGATATGCGTTGCAGCACACTCGTCCGCTAATCCTTGAGGGTAATCCCCTCCATAATGCCAAGAGGCATCGTCATACTTAGACATAGGCTATCTATTTTCTTAGATTTAATCAAATTTAGCAATAATTGCGATATTTATAAAATGTCTTTTTACACAAAAACTCACTTGTAAAAAACAACATAACCAGACAAGGTATAAAAGTAAACAAGCGATTAAGTAGCTACTTAATCGCTTGTTCTAGTTATATAATTTGGTAAACATTAATTAACTTTTCCCTTTAATTATCTCTATAAAAGAGATATAGAATGTAAAACCATTACAAATATATATCGTAAGTATACATCCCTTGAATAATTTATACAAACGCTATTGGTAATAAATAATATTAAACCAAGTCTAAAACAACTCATTCAAATTGTAATTTTTATATACCAATGTTTTTACTAAAACCAGCAGTCATATCTTTTATACACGCAACACACATAAATGCAAATACTTAGTACAAAAAACCAAACAAATCTACATTAGCCTGTAAAAAGCCTTGCTAGAATGTTATATTAAGGCTACATTTGACTAAATTAATTAAATCTAAATAAAAATAATTTACAAAATGATTAAAACACATTGGTTAGTCTCGAGTTTAATACTAGTACTAACACTCGGTTCATGTTCATCTACTGATAATAATCAAGAGCCAATAAGCGAAGTAGATACACAGAAAATAACAATTGATAAACTATGTATTGGTTTAAACAACAATAAACAATTTACACCAAATGCACCACTTCCCGTTCAAGCTCAGATCAATTCTAAAAATAAAATTGAAAAAATAACTCTACTTTTAAAACAAGACGATACCATAATTTGGCAAAATACATTTACTTCTATAATAGACCAGTTAAACACAACCATACCAACCAATCAATTAAGTATCGAATCATCACCTAGTAGTAATTTTACGATCGAATTAATAGCTAGTGATAAAAACAATATATCAACCTCTGTTGTAGAACAAATTAACTTTTTAGACTTTACCATAACAGATGTGAATTTTCAAACTATTTTAACTCAAGAATCAGAAGATAAT
>NZ_WSPP01000076.1:0-3217 GCF_009767705.1 Myroides sp. LoEW2-1
TTATTATTTAATTTGGTATAATAATCCTCTTGCAATGGATCCTGCATCTCTATTGGACCAACTAATATTAATTTCATATTAGCACCTAATTCGATACATTTATCAAAAGCATCAATTAATTCTTCAATTCCTTTATCCTTAGTTAATCTGCCAACAAATAAAAGCTTAAAGACAGATTCATCCAATTCATGTTTAGTCAATAAAGTTGATGCACTTTCTTTTATATTTGCATTTAAAGAATAATGATTTAAATCTATACCATTACTACTTCCTTTGCTTAGTACAACACATTTATCTTTCCTAGCAATTTTTATATTAATTGCATGATCTCGTAAACTAGGACTTATTGCAATAACTTTATCCGCTAAATTACAACTCAGATATTCTGTGAATTTTACAATGCGTTTTTTAATTCCAAATAGAGTATCGCTACGCACTCCTCTTAATGTGAAAATTAGAGGTATTTTGGGGAATAGGACATGTGCTAAACTAAACAAAAAACCTGTTTTAGGATTACCTGCATTAATTACATCTGGTTTTTCCATCCGTATAATTTTTACAACCTCCTTTAGAGCAAATAAATCTTTAAAAGGAGATATTTCCCTTGCAAAATTGACGCGGATTACTCGTACTTTTTCAGTTTCTTCTAACCTATCCACCTCAATACCTGGTCCTGAAACTATAACAACTTCGTGACCTTGTTCTTTTAAATATCGCCCTTGTCCCTTAATAAAATTAGCACAAAAAGAATCAGATATCGCTATTAGAATTTTCATATTATACTACATATTCTTTAATACTTCTTCGGCACTAGAGAATGAGAATTCTCTGTTTTCATTACTTTTAATGAACTTTGCTGGTACACCTCCATAAATAGAGTTGTTTTCAATATCTTTTACTACAAAAGCATTAGCTCCTACAATACTGCCACTTCCAATAGTAACTCCACATTTTACGGACACATGAGATGCAAGCCAAGTTCCTTTTTTAATAAGAACTTTTCCCGGAATACTACCTCCAAATCTAACTGAATCATTTTTAAATACATGCTGCATCGTACTAATAGCAACATAAGGAGCTATGACAACCTCATCTTCAATTATCAATCCTCCTAAACCATTTAACCATGTTCCTTTTGCTATATAGATATCACTTCCCAATTCAATGTTATTTGAATTAAGAAAAGTTAAATCTCTTCCTAACTCTAATCTCTTGCCACATTTTTTAAAAAATGGAGAAGCTAATATTCCTCTTAGACGAATACTAAATCGATTATCAGGTAACCAATTTGTTATTAATAAAACAAACCAAAGAGGTAATATATATCGAATTTGATTTTTAATCTGTGACATTTTTTATAATATTTTGAATAAACTTTACTCTTCTTTCTTGTAACACATCTTCTAAATACAATTTACTCTTTTCTAGATTCTTCATTCCTATCTTATAACGCTCTTGAGCTTTTAACTCATAAAGTTCTTTAATATGTTTTCCTAAAGTTACCCAATCTCCCGCTTTATGAATATACTGCAAATCTATCAATTCTCCTACCCCTCCAGCGTCAGAAGTCAAGCACAGTCTGCCTCGGCTCATAGCTTCAATTACAACTCTAGGTAATCCCTCAGTCATTGAGGGATGTACATAACAATCAATATTATCCAAAAAAGGAATAATACCTTCCTCCCCCGCTTTTAATGCTCCTACTATCTCTATATTTTCATTAACCTCAAGTTCTTTTGCTAAATCAATTACCCAAGTAGCATCTCCTGTACCAACAAAATATACTTTTATATTTTTAATAGAATTATTTTTTTTTAAATATTTTACTGCATTCAAAAGCTCATAATGCCCTTTATATTTGACATGAAAAGTACCTATAAGAGCTAATTTAAAAACATCGCTTTCTTCATTGTAATATCCTTCAATAATATCTTCATCCAATACATTATATAATTGAACGTTTGAAATTCCTATACTATTATTAGGATTAAAATATCTTTCTTGTAACTTAGACTGGGTAACATAAATTACATTTTCAGCCTTCTTTACGATATTCTTTAATTTTATCATTTCAAAAGGCGCAACAAATTTACCTAATATCGACCCATGATATTTATATGCATCATAGGGATCCCCAACTACTTCAATAAGATATTTTTTATTATATTTTTGACAAATTGAAAACGCTAGACTTCCCAAAAAACTAGGCAAACGAATGATAACAAAATCAGCTTTTAGAATAGTATACTTTAACTGCTCTTTAATCGAAGCTACATTTAACAACCTATTTCTTAAAGAATGCGCATTTTCAACTAAAGCAAATGAAACATATTCACATGATGATAACGTCAGTTTATTAGGTAACATATCTATTTTCCTTCCCACAACTACGAGTTCTTCAAAAATAGACAAATATCTTTGCCATAAACTACTAGTAAAAACTCCTCCAGAGCCATCATAATACAATCCATCCTTAGGATTTAATACAAAATTATGATCGTGTACAAATACTGCTTTCAATTTCTTATTATTTTTTTATAACTTCTAAAAACTCCTCAAAACGAACAGAAGCTTCAAACTCTTTGGTTGCATAAGCTGCTAATCTATCATATTTATCCTGCTCATTGGCAAAAGAATATAACAACTTACTCAATAAAACAACTTGTTGAGTAATATCACTATGATGTGTTAAATGACATAAAAACTCAACAGGCACAATATCCTTAATTGGTTCAATATCAGAAGCAACAAAAGGCTTTCCTTTTAACCATGCTTCAATTAAGGCATTAGGTTGCCCTTCTGTTATGGAAGGAAAGAAATAAATATCAATAGTATTTAATACCTTAGTTATATCATCTCTATTATCAAATAAGAAGACATTATTCACTATATCCATTTTTATAGCAAGATCCTTTAACCCTTCTGGTACCCCTTTACCACAAAACAAAAAATAAACATTATTATTTTCTTTAATAATTCTTTCTGCAACTTGCATCATTGTATGATGATTTTTCGCAGAATTAAATCTGCCTGTATGACCAACTACAATTGCATCTTCAGAAATATTAAGTTCAATTCTATCTTTAACAAAAAGAAATTCAGTTGTATTTATACCATTATAGATTACCTTTAAACGCTTATCTTTCCTATTCTCACAAAAAAAATAATTTAAAGCATATTTAGAATTTGCTAAAATATCAGTAGCATATTGTAATAC
>NZ_WSPP01000077.1:0-205 GCF_009767705.1 Myroides sp. LoEW2-1
ACTTAGTGTAATGTTTAGTTTGAGTAGTTCTAATCAATTTCATTTGTATAGACAAGCTTGTGATATGCGCAAGAGTTTTGATAGCCTTTGTGGACTTGTCCAAAATGAACTTCATCAAGTAGCTCATAACGGGAGTGTCTATATATTTATCAATAGACGCTGTAATCAAATGAAGCTCTTGCATTGGGAAGCAGGAGGCTTTGTA
>NZ_WSPP01000078.1:0-382 GCF_009767705.1 Myroides sp. LoEW2-1
AATGAACTTCATCAAGTAGCTCATAACGGGAGAGTCTATATATTTATCAATAGACGCTGTAATCAAATGAAGCTCTTGCATTGGGAAGCAGGAGGCTTTGTACTATACCACAAACGCTTAGAACAAGGAACTTTTGCTTTTCCCACGCATAGTAAAGCTCAAATAAGTTGGAGTGATTTAGTACTGATGGTAGAGGGAATCCAGGTTATCAAAAGTAACCAAAAAAGGCGTTTTTCATTGAAGTAAAACAGGTTAAAACCTTGTATATTTAAGGCTTTTGACGTATTTTTACTTCATGGAAATAGACTTAGAAAACTTATCGAAAGAACAACTTTTGGCGCTTATAAAAAAGCAGTCCAAGACTATTTCCAAACAAGACAAA
>NZ_WSPP01000079.1:0-4095 GCF_009767705.1 Myroides sp. LoEW2-1
CAATATATATTTATGGTAAGAAAGAGGAAGTCGAATAAAGATTTCAATTCAAAGCATATTAGGTGTGTAAGACTGTAGGTGAAGCTAATCCTACCTTCCTCTTTTCTTTTTCATCTAAACATTTCTTATTATGGATAGAAAGAAGTTTATATTAAGTAGTTCATTCTTTCTTGTAGGAATGAATTTTTTGAAAGCATCCTCGCTTATACTCCCTAGTGATTTCCAGTTGTACAATACAAATAACCTAGATATTAGTTTTTTATTAAAAAAAGCTGCGGATTTACGTAAGAGCAGTTTTGAACAAAAGCAAGATAAGGGTTCTATGAGTAGAAGAATGTTTTTCTCTTCACCAAAAATTAATACAAATGAGATATATGCCCTTTATGATAAAGTAATTGAGATTAAACCCTTTGAGATACGTGCTTATAATGGTAAGCGTAAATTGATGTTGCAAGACTCTAAAACAGGTGTTGATATAATTAATATGTATGTCCAAGGAGCAGAATTAAATGGAGGAAATGCGATTTTTAAGGAGAGACTAGCTAAAGAGTATTTAAGAGTTCTAAGCGGTAATAGAAAAATTTTGCAGACTTTACCTGATTCTTTTGATAATATGGTGATACACAAAGTAATAATCGCTATGGTTATGTGTTAAATACCCCATTGCTTTATACTGATTCTAGTGGTGAGTTTATAGGTACTATTATTTCAGGAGTAGGTGATTTTTTTAGTAATGTATTTAAGTATGGGGTTAATTTTAAGAACTATAATTGGAGTAAAACAGAAAGAGCGTGGTAAATTGATAGGGGATTGTTTACTGGAAATTTTTTACAAGTTGTGCAAAAATGGACTTGGGGACTTCCAAATACATTAGTAGGGAATTTTGTTGGGCATGGCTTGAACTTAGGAGGTAAAGTAACGGAGGTTACTCATCTGGGTGGAGCTGTTGCTTTAGGAGGGGTTACAAGTGGAAATAGTGCATTTACTTTAGGGAATTATATTTTTGGGCCAAAAGGATTTAAAGCTGACTGGAGAGACCATCTTTTTGTACATGAATATGGACATTATATCCAATCCTATGTATTTGGTCCATTACAATTGCCAATAGTGGGAGCAACTAGTCTTCTTAGTGCAGCAGGTTTAGGAGGATAAGATCATGGCTTGCGATGGTTTGAAGTACAAGCTAGTAGATTAGGAGGAAAGTATTTTGATCGAAAGTATGGTAGTGGAAGAGCTGATTATTTTGATTACGATGTTTTTAGTAATGGAGGATTGGCAAATTATTATAATGAAAGGACTGGAAGTTATTATAATGTGAAAAGATACCAAACTAAGAATCCTAGATTTAATTTTTGGGATTTAGGAGTTCCCTTTTTAAGCATTGCATCTATTGCGATTTTATAACATTTAATAAAATAGAATATGAGAAGTGTATTTTTTTTGCTCTTAATTGGTTTGATGTTAATTCTTCAAGGTTGTCTTTTGATAGATGATGGTGTAAGAAAAGTGGGAGAAATAAAGTTGGTTAATGAGTCTATTGAGCAAATTAGCTATTGTCAAAGTAATTCATTAATAGGTATAGAAAATGATGTTTTTTGCTATATGCATAACCTCGAAAGTGAATATGCTATTATTATGCCTAAGGATTTTGTAGTATTTCCTGTTTTTAACTCTGAATATTACAATAACAAACAAACTAGAATATTTATATATAAGAGATCAACATTAGATAGCTATAGCTGGAATGAGATAGTCAAAAAGAAACTATATGATAAACGATATAGTTATTCTTTAGAAGAATTGAAAGCTATGAACTGGACGATTATCTATGATGGTAAATAAAAACTCCTTAGTATACAACTAGGTACTGAAAAAAGTGAATTTTTTTGCGAAGAAAGAATACAAGGTTGTAAATAGATTTAGAGTACTTCAAGAATATTTGAATAAGGTGCTAGAAGGTGCACAAGCACTGACTAGTCCTAATAACTGGACAACAGACCAACAAGATAGGGCTATACTATTATTTGAACTATATCCCGAAATTGAGTAAGCTTACAAATTAACTAATAAATTGAGGAGTGGAGCATTTTTTGCGCAAGCGATGCTACATGGAGCATCAGGAGGTATAATGAGTGAGATAGGTGGAGGGGACTTTGGTAGTGGTTTTGCTAGTGGAGCAATAAGTTCACTCATCGCTAGTGGAGTAAAAGCTATAGGGAATGTTGGGTTTTATATGGATGAGGACTATTTAATTTACAATAGTTTTGCGAATAGGAATCTAGGACTATTCAAAGCGATAGTAATTAGTAGTGGAGGACTTTCAGGGGGTATCTCCTCTAGTATAGCAGGAGGGAACTTCTGGAAAGGGATGCAACAAGGGCTAATAACGGCTGGATTGAATCATATGGCTAAACATGGGGCATATAAGTCTGAAAGTAAAACGTCTTTATTGGAATATAAAGAAGAGATGTTAAAAGCGATAAGTGATAGAAGTGTAGTTTTAGAAAAAAGAATAGCGAGCTTGACTAGTCAAGATAAATCTACTGAAGATGAAATTGCGCAATTAGGTGTTTTAGCATCAGCAAGAGTAAGAATTGAATCAGTTTTAGGACTAATTGCTAAAGGACAATATAAAGTCAATGTGGGTACTAGTACTAGGATAGAAAAAGGTAGAGACATTCATGGTGATTTGGTTTGGGGAAAGAGTAAATTTGATCTTACTATTAATTATGATGGTAATATTAACTCTTTAATTCATGAGACTATACATGTACATCAAGTAATGTTTTCTCCTAAGTTTTTTTACCAATATAAGTTGAATAATAGTGTGTTATCTAACAATTATAGCACTGAAAAAGATGCTTTTAGGGTTTCGTATAGTTTAGGAGACAATATAGGAGTAAAATCTATTAAGGGTATAACTAATGAGTTCTTAAAAAAGAATGGATATTAGTGGTTTTAATTTTTAAAAAAGATCAAATGGATAGAAAATATTTTTTTGTTATAGGAGTACTGTTTTTCATGTTTGAAATATATGGACAAAGTACAAATGAAAAACCTGTTTTGTATAAAAGTGAGAAGGGCTCTTCATTAGTGTTGGAAGAGGTTAATAAAGAATTTTACTATGAGTCCTTTGATGAGATATTATATTTAGATATTATATTACTTTCAGGTTATGTGACAACGATGGGTAGATACGAGACCATCAATGAGCAGTTAATTCAGTTGATAACCTCCTTCCCAGAGTCAATACATGATACTATTAATAAAAGTTTTAATGTATCATATAAAATAAAGAG
Organism: Myroides sp. LoEW2-1; assembly: GCF_009767705.1. Classification (NCBI taxonomy): domain Bacteria; kingdom Pseudomonadati; phylum Bacteroidota; class Flavobacteriia; order Flavobacteriales; family Flavobacteriaceae; genus Myroides; species Myroides sp. LoEW2-1. Next base: position 3,300 of record NZ_WSPP01000079.1, read on the forward strand.
CGATAAAGAGAGCACTACTATCAATCTAAAAGTAGAGGAGATGTATATGAAAAAAATGTTATACGGAAACCTTGTGGAAGGTAATAAATCGCTATATCTTGACTATCCTTATATAGTTACTATATGTCCTGTTAGTGGAGGTATTGATACGGCTAAACCCTATTTAAGAGGTGAGGATGATTGTATACTTCTAGAGAAAGGGAGTAATAAAACTACTTTCGAAGCACATGAAAGTAATAAGTTTGTATTTAGGGTATATCCTAATTATTTAGATCCATATATGAGGGGTACTCCTTATTTTAGAACTTATCTCGAAAGTAAAGAGTTTGAATTTAAAAAGGATATGGATATGGATGTAATGATAGATTTGAGTGAGATGTATTTTACTATTGCTGATTTTAAGAATGAATATGCATATATTGAAAGTCCTTCAACAATATTGTTTCGTGGAGAAAGATTTGAACGCGTGGATAATGCAAAATTAATAAAGCACAAGGATGATGCCTTAAATTACTATCAAGATATAGAACCTAGTAATAACAATTTTGAGAGAAAAAAGAGATAAGGATAGTTTTGTAGTTGGTAGATATTAGGAACCTTATAGGATGATTCAGTGAGATAGGTATATATAACTCCTAAGCAATTGCTTAGGAGTTTTTTTATGGTCTTTGAATAGTGTTAGTGTATTGAGGGAATAAGGGATCAATCTCAAAAGTTGTGTGTGAATTAAAAACTACAGATCTTTGTAATAATAAATAATAACCGTGGAAAACTATATTGAGTTTGTAAAAATGAT
>NZ_WSPP01000080.1:0-13485 GCF_009767705.1 Myroides sp. LoEW2-1
GTTTTCTTACTGACTCTTCCCATAATTATAAAGTTATCATTTTTTGAAAACACTATCTTATTTATAGTATCTTAATTGTCCACTTTTTGCTGACGATTTACACTATCTGTTCTATATTTATTATCCCCAAAAGCATAAAGCACAATAATAATACACAAAATAAGCAACTCATTGACGAATCGCTGAAAGTAGTGATTTTAGTTCTGATCTTATAAATTATTGCCAATATGAGAAAATATTACTCAATACTTCTTTACTTTTACCCTATCAAAACAAATAAAATCACTTAAAGTATAAGTCTATGATTAAAAAGATTCTCCCTTTAGCTATCCTTTTCGCTACTCCAGTATTTAGCCAGGTAGCCAAAGACACAATTTGGGTAGATAGCTATGATTATATCGTACAAAAGAAAGATGCTAAATTTTTTAAAATTGCTAAACCTATCAAAGGTAATACAGACCTTAAAACTATCGAGGTTTACAATGCTAAAACAAATAAGATAGAAAGCAAAGGAAATGGTACTTTCATGGAAGGAAACGCTACAGCCTTATACCAAGGTGATGTACAATACTTCGATACAAACGGTAAAGTAAATTCAACTTTTACCTATGATGAAAACAATTCAATCACAAAATTAACAAGTATTGATCCTCGCAATGGTAAAGTATACAATTGTGAATACTATGATAACAATGTATATTCTGGAGAAGCTTTATTCAATTGGAATGGTGTATATGTTTACATTGAAGTAGAAGATGGTGTTTATTATAAATACGAGGTTATTAACCCTAAAAATGACAAAAATAAATTAACCTATCAATTTGACGAAAACAACTATCCTTCTGCAGAAGAATACTTCGATGAAAATGGCGTGTCAACGTATGCTGCTACATATCAAGAGGGACAATTGGTAGAAGGAGAGTCAGTGACTATTAACTATAGTAATTTTAGTGTACAATCTGTCTCTAAATATACTGATTCTAAGATATTACAAACTACTAATTTCTATACAACAGGACAAATTAAAAGTAAATCAGTCGTTTCTAATAACATAACTACAGAAGAATATTTCGACAAAAATGGAAAGCTCTTAGGTACATACAGAAGCGAATTGGATAGCGATGGATACTCAACTAAAAGTGAAGGTGTTCAATACTACTTTAATGTCTATGACAATAATCCTGATGATATCTATTCAGTATATCATTATAAGAACAATGTAATGATCAAATCAGAAGATTACTATGTTACTCCAAAAAACAATACAGTCAAAAGCATTATCTATAGCAATGAAAACTATCAGACTCTTAAGAAGGAATTCTATAATGAAGATGGAACTCTAAAAAGTCAATTACTTTATGATACTGATGGATATACCCCTAAGGATGGAACAGATTATAGTGATAACTTAACAATTACTTACAAAAACGCCAAAATAGTAGAGCGCATAGAATTATATTCTAATGGCAAACCATTTGAAATTACGAAAAACAACCTTTCGATCTATTACGATACAAAGGGAAAAGAGTTAGGTAGATTAACGTATAAGGAAGAACCTATGTATGGCGGCGTTGTCAATATATCTGGTACGCAGTATACGATGAGTAATGATCTGATTTCGAGTATTTCCAAGTATGAAAAAGAACAATTAGTCTACGAAGCTACTTATGAAACTACTAATGGTCAATCTACGATTAGTTCAGAAACGTTTTATCAAAATCAAAATATTTCTAAAGTAGTAGAATACTATAACAATGGAAATAAGGCAAGCATTTCACAATATTCGCCTGCAACCTACACCTATTCTCCTATCAAACAAACTTTCTATGATAAGACAGGAAAGGAATTAGGTATATACGATCATTTGACACAGACAGGTACTTTAGTTGATTTTACTTACGATAAGCAAATATCTGCTATCACTAAATTCAAAGATGGGAAGACCTTAGCTAAAAAAATATATGCTTTAAAACAAAACACAAATTCGACATATTATTTACAAGCTGATATCGATTATAATAAGCAAGGAAAATTCTATAGTGAAAAAGGAGAGATAATCTCCACAGCTACTTACAAAGATGGAGCTGCTTTTGAAGGAACTGTATGGGAAAATGACTTATATTACCTAACAGAAACAACTTATAAAAAAGGACTAAAAGTAGGTAAAGAAATAGTAAAATATGTTCATAGTGATGAAATCGTTACGATCAATTACTACGACAATCAAGGTAATTTAACAAAATCAGAGATATATAGTAATAATGTGTTGCAGTCTATCGCTGAATATCAAGAAGGAGTATTACACGGAGCAACAACATATTATGACAATGAAGGAGAAGTACTATCAACTTTAGTTTATCATAATGGCTATCCATACGAAGGAACGCTTACTTCGATAGACTATATGTACTACAACACTACTGAATATGTAAATGGAATAATTCAAGCTAAAAAAATGTATCTATTAGATATAGATGGAAAGACCCCAACTACCTTAGTGTTACATGAAGAATATGAAAATAGTGCCACTTTTAGTAGAACTATTAATGACAGTACAACTGGAACTCCTATTTATAAATACAATGTCAAAGACAACTACTTAGATGGTCAGTATCAATACTTCGAAAGTGGCAAAATAAAATATCAAGCTACTTTTAAAGATGGAGTTCTAACAGATGGTACTGTGGCTATTAATGACCTAAACCAAAATGCATATAACTATTACAGTGAATCACCAAGTAACTATACACTGTTAACCAGTAAAAAAGGAAATCTTACTGTAAAGATTTTGAATGAAGATCACAAAGAACTATTCGTTATGGAAGCTAAAGTGAAAAAAGGCGATAGCAGTCTAAATCCTTTAACTATCAACAAGATAACTGTAAGTAATTTATTCCCTTACAATGAGTTTAATAGTGAGAGTTATTATCATGATAACTACGGTTATGATTATGGTGTACCTGCAGCAGAAGCAGCAGTTGAAGCAGCAGAAGCAGCGGAGGTACCTGTACCTGTATCTGCATACTAAGAGACCTATAATTTCTTACATACTAAAATCCCAAGTATTATACTTGGGATTTTTTTGTTCATAGAAATCTAAAAGCTCTTTATTTTAATTAACTATTTTGATATAAATATTAATTTTATTAAATTAGATTTGAACAAAATTAAACAAACTATTCATATTATGTCAATTAAACCCAAACTTCCTATACATTGTCCGAGTTGTGAAAGTGAACTAAAGGTCACTCAGCTATCTTGTGAGCACTGTCAGACTATCGTCAATGGTAACTTCACTTTGCCCCTACTCTTACAGCTGAGTAAAGAGGAACAGGAGTTTATCTTAGCCTTCTTTTTAAACAGTGGGAGTCTAAAACAAATGGCATTACAGATGAATATCAGTTACCCTACTGTCCGAAATAAACTTGATGATATGATAGAACATATTCAAGAATTACAGAAAAAAGAATAACTCACTATAAACAACCAACCTTATGACACTCAAAAACTACATTCTTAAACCATTTGAAAACGTACAAGAGAAAACACTCTTAGCAATCGGTGTACTAACTGGAGTAGTTATTAGTTGTCTTCAACTATTAACTCATATGCGTAGTATAGCAATTCTAAAACAAATAGCTCTCAAGTCAGCACCTACACTTGCCCAAACCTTGAGTGACTTTGTTATCACAACAATAGTAATGACACTTGCTTTATTCGTATTTGGAAAAATCATCAACAAAAAGACTCGACTAATAGATATACTCAACACTGTATTGATTGCACGTATATGTCTAGATATAAGTGTACTATTTGATATCAATGGCTACCTAAGTGATTTCTCTCTTCAACTTATTGACAATATTGCTAATCCTGAAATATTGTTCAAAAGTAATCCACAAGGTTTTGTGTATCTTATCATTACGTCATTTGCTAGTATTCTATGTCTAGTTGGTTTTGGATACTATATCTACCAAGGTTTCAAACTAGCTACAAATCTCAAAAAGAAATATATGATTATTGTCTTCGTACTAATCATCTTACTTGTAGATACTCTGACAAGACTAATCACTACATTATATTAATCAACACAACAACACTATGAAAAAACTATTAACTACACTTATCGTATGCTTTGCTACTTCATTTAGCTTTGCACAAACAGCTATTCAGGTAGACAGTGAAATTGATGGAGACTTATACTTAGCGAATAAAGACAGTAAACAACTTGCCATTATAATAGCGGGCTCTGGCCCTACTAACAAGAATGGAAACAATCCTGCAGGGGTAAATGCGAACTCCTATAAATACCTTGCTCAAGGACTAAAAGAGAATGGTATTAACACCTTCACGTATAACAAGAGGATGTTTGCTCAAATGAAGAACCAGACAATGAATGAAGCTGATGTAACTTTTGATGATAACGTAAAAGACCTCAACCTTGTTATTGATTACTTCAAAAGGGACTATCCAAATATTGTATTGATAGGACATAGCGAAGGAGCTTTAGTCGCTACATTGGCTAGTCAAGACAATAGTACTGTATCTAAGCTTATCTCACTACAAGGGCCAGGAGAGACAATAGATAAAACACTGTATAAACAGATAACAGCGCAAGCACCTTTCTTTGCGAAATCAATAGAAGACATTCATGCTAAACTTAGAAAAGGCGAAATAGTAGATAGCATCCCTCCTATGCTACAAAGCTTATATCGCACTTCTGTTCAGCCTTACCTTATCTCTTGGATGAATTACGATCCTACTGTAGAACTTAAAAAAGTAAAACAACCGATCTTAATCTTACAAGGGGATAAGGACTTACAGGTCAAGACAGATCAGGGAGACAACTTAAAACAAGCTGTACCTACTGCTACTCTTATCACGTTAAAAGGAATGAATCACGTACTAAAAACAGTTGTAAAAGAGGAGGAGAACTTAGCATTATACAAGAAGCCTGATGTGCCTCTTCACGCTGAACTAGTACCTACTATTGTTAACTTTATAAAGAAATAATATGACCGTATATTTTGTTATCGCTATAATGTATATAGGAATTAGTTTTATTCTAACACCTACTAATGCTGACAGTATGTTAGCAGGTTACAATACATTATCAGAAGAGCGCAAAAAGCTTTATGACATCACCTCTACTGTTAATATAATTAACCGCACAGTCCGCTGTACGGGTATAGTATTAGCTCTTTTAGGAATAGTCTTCTATTTTATTGATGTATCAGAGTTTATACATTTTATCATACTTATTTTCAGTGTACTCCCATTATTGATTTCAAATATTTATGCGAGATTAAAGTATTCTACAGATCCTATGCGCTGGTATGAATGGGTACTATACTTCATTACTTTATTTGTCTGTGTTGTTTTACCATTTATTAGTTAAAAAAAATAAAGGCTTGTTTAATAATACATTCTAAACAACTATAACTAAAAAAGCCTCGCAAATGCGAGGCTTTCTATATCTAAAGCACTAGTAGTGCCATATCTTTTAATGCTTGTGCTGGTTTAGAATACCAGAATAGTTCAAAGTCTTCATTCGTAAACTCCTCAAAGCTCTTTTTCATTTCTTGATAAGTCATCGTCTGAGAAGCTTTCTCCTTCAAAGTCTCCACAAAATGTACAAACCAATCTCCTACCATTCTATCTACATCTACACCTATCGTCTCTTTTTTAGTATAGAATACCAATTGAGCCATTTCAAACACTCTGTTTTTCTTCTTTTTCTCAAAGTACTCGATATAAGGGAATGTCCCTAACCATACGACTTTCTGATTCGGTTTACATACTGTTAAAGGCTCATCATTTAGACAAGTAAAGATATAATCAGGTGATATACTCGTACGAGGTACTTTAAAATCAAACCATTCATGTAATGGCATATCAAAGCACATCCCATGCATAAAGTTAAACAGTGACTTCTTTAGTCCAAAAGAGAACTTATCGTGTATCGCTCCATTCATTTCTACGTGCGGTACATCGTTATTAGCGAATGTCCCCATCTCAGCGTTTACGCGCTCTACCTTGTATTCCTCTGGATTCATACCTACTGGTGAATGAGCAGTCATCGCAAACTGATGCCAAAAGCCCGATTGCATTACTCCTGCTTCAAACAACTGACGCACCATCTCAAGGCTGTCTATTGTCTCTTGTGCCGTCTGTGTTGGGAAACCATACATCAGATAGGCATGCACTAAGATACCAGCCTCCGTAAAGTTTCTATTCACACGGGCTACTTGCTCTACCGTAACTCCCTTATCTATTAATTTTAATAATCGATCTGAGGCTACCTCTAATCCTCCTGATACTGCCACACATCCTGAAGCTTTTAATAATAAGCACAAGTCTTTCGTAAAGCTCTTCTCAAAGCGGATGTTCGTCCACCAAGATACTGTTAGCTTACGTCTGATGATTTCTAACGCTACCTCGCGCATTAGGGCTGGCGGTGCTGCCTCATCGACAAAGTGAAAGCCTGTCTCTCCCGTCTGCTCAATTAATGTCTGCATACGGTCTACAATCTGCTTAGCCGCTATTGGTTCATATACCTTGATATAGTCTAAACTAATATCACAGAAAGTACATTTACCCCAATAACATCCATGTGCCATTGTTAGCTTATTCCAGCGACCATCACTCCACATACGATGCATTGGATTCACAACTTCAATCACAGAAATATACTCTGTCAGCAATAAGTCTGAATAATCAGGAGTACCTACCTCAGCCTGTTTATAGTCACGCTTCAGCGGATTATTGATATACACTACCTCATTGTCCTTAGCAATAAGCGTACGCTTTAACTCCTCTTGTGCTATCTTTCCTTCTACATATAGAATCAAGTTCTCCAGTGGAGCCTCTCCATCATCTAAAGTGATAAAGTCAAAGAACTCAAATACACGTACATCTTTTAACGAACGCAACTCAGTATTAGGAAACCCTCCTCCCATCGTGATTTTGATATGAGGATAGTTCTTCTTAATGTATTGAGCACATCTAAAACTACTGTATAAATTACCTGGGAAGGGTACAGAGAATCCCATTATCTTAGGATTAGTCTTATCTATTAGCTGTTGTAATAAATCAAGAGTAATCTCATCGATATAAGTCAAAGGTTGATGTAGTGCCTCATACATCTCATCAAACGTATGAGCAGAACGACCTAATCGCTCCGCATATCTACTAAACCCAAAGTTGGTATCTACCGTCTCGACAATGAGATCAGACAAGTCCTCTAAGTACAGTGTAGATAGGTGTTTCGCCTTATCTTGTATTCCCATACTTCCGAATGCCCATTCTAACTCTTCTAATTGTTCAAAGCGAGATGCCCTAGGAAGATAATCTTCTTGTACGATAGCATGTGCTAATGTAGAGTTCTTTCCTTGTAAGAAAGCTATCACAGCATCGATAGTAGAGATATAGTCCTCTTCTAAAGCAAGAATACGATGTATATTAGGAGATACTTCTTCTATGTGTTCATGTACATAGTCGAACAAGTCTATCAATCCTTGTTTACTAAACAATTTCAATATAACCTCTATTCCCAAATCAGCCTGATAACTGTCAATATTCAAAGTATTCAAGAATCCCTTGATGTAAGCAGTTGCTGGATAAGGTGTGTTTAACTGGGTAAACGGTGGAGTTATAAAAGCAATTGTTGTATTCACTATATCTAATTTTGGAGTGCAAAGATACTACTATTCAACCGAGTAAAAAACTGTATCTAACATACATTACTTCTTATTTAATCAACATTTAACAAACTATAAAACAACACATTACACAGTACTAAAAGTTCTTACCTCTTTTTCAGAGAACACTACATCAACACCTTACGCAGATATATCTTAGAATACCCTAAAGGATAATCCTTCTCTTCTGCAAAAATCTCATACCCCAAAGATTGGTAAAAGTCAGAAGCTTGAAACGAAAAAGTATTAAGTGATATATACTTACAGTTGCGCTCTACAGCTACCTGCTCTGCTACTAACATGAGTTTCTTCCCAAGACCTTGTCCTCTATGACTCTCTTTCACAGCGAGGTTCTGTATCTCTAACGTCCCCCATAGTGAACGGCCTAATATCCCGCCTATCACCTCTCCTTCTTCCACTAAAGTAATCTCTAATGCCTCATTAATACAAGCTGATAAATGTGTCGTATGACTTACATTATAAGAAGATAATATCTCCTTAATCGCCATTGCATTATGATCATCTATCTCTGTAGTTATCTTTATTTCCATCCTAATTCGTGTTTCAGTTTATACTAATCTAAAGTACTAAATCTAAATCACATCATAACTTATTTCTATGCATACACTGACCATAAGATTTAACATATTCCTATCTTTGTACAAAATATTAGCAATATGGAGAACAATAGTATTCCAATATACAACATCTGTAACTTACTCGACAACAACAACATCACTCAAGACTGTGTGGTATATAGATTGGAAGAATACATTTCTAATAGACCTAATATGGTATCTTCACCGCACAGACATGCATTTTATCAAATCTTGTTTGTATCTGAAGGCAAGGGAGTACACTCTATTGACTTTGAAAAATTCTCAATCGAAGAAAAATGTTTATTCTACTTGAACCCATCTCAAGTACACAAATGGGAATTTGAACCAGGTACTACAGGTTTTTTAATCAATTTTAATGATAACTTTTTGCGTACTTTCTTGGTGAATCCGAACTACCTAAATGAATTTACTTTCTTCAGTGGCAACGCACATTATTCAAAATTCTCATGTGAGAAGTGCTATGAAACACTTCACAGCAAATTTGAGAAAATATATTACGCTTACTTAGAAAATCAACCGCTCCAAAAAGATTATATGAAAGCTTTAATGCTTGAATTATTTTTAGAAACTCAACTGTTTCTTGTAAAGAAAGTCTTTGATATAGAAGAGCACAACGAAACAAAAGGTACTCAGTTTATCGTAAAAAACTTAGAAAGACTTATTGAAAAGCACTTTGTTGAAAAAAGATTGCCAAGTGAGTATGCAGAAATGCTCCACATCACACCTAATCACTTAAACACGCAATGTAAGAAAGTTCTGGGGATTACTGTTGGAGAAGTAATCCGCAATAGAGTCATCCTGGAATGCAAACGGCTATTAGTCAATGCGGATCTCACAATCACAGAAATTGCCTATGAACTCGACTTCAAAAACAATGCCTATTTTTCGCGTTTTTTCAAAAAGAACACAGGATTATCACCAGAAGAATTTAGAAAACAAAGTAAATAATTGATTTAATAAATCACTTTCCGCATTCTCAGACTAGTCAAAATTGATTAGTGTAAATATCACCACGTTTAGTGTAATATTTTTCAGTAGCTAAGGTTCTAATTTTGCTGAAAAATAAGACATTATGGATTTTCCTCTATTTCATTTAGACTGGTTGAATGACCGCTTTCTCATTGCGATGATTGCGATTATTCACGTATTTATAAACCACGGGTTAGCCGTTGGATTCATTCCCTATATAACACTGTTAGAACAGCAAGGAGTACTAAAAAGTGGTTCAGATGAAATCACTGATTTAGCTTGGGACAAAATGGTTCAACGTATGATGATGGTAGGTTTTGTTATTACGACCACAATGGGAGCGATGACTGGAGTAGGTATCTGGTTCTCCGCGGCGTTAATCAGCCCAAACTCTATCGGTAGTTTAATCCGCGTATTCTACTGGGGATGGTTTACAGAATGGATCGTGTTTGTATTAGAAGTTATCTTTATCATGATATACTTCCTCACCTGGAAAAACTCAAACAAATCCCTTCGTGCCAAACAACGCCACATTCGATTTGGATGGTTCTTATCTGCGTTCTCATGGCTAACCATGGCTATCATTGTAGCGATATTAGGATTTATGATGGATCCTGGAAACTGGATAGAAGAACATTCCTTCATCAATGGTTTGACTAATCCTATTTACTTACCTCAGCTATTATTTAGAACACCAACTGCTATGGTCGTGGCAGGAGCCTTTGGTTTCTTACTGATTATGTTATTCACTAAGAAATCGAGTGCGATCAGACCTACGGCTCTTAAAACTACTGCTATTTGGACATTATTGTGGTTACCACTGTCAATACTTGCAGCAATACATTACTATAATGTGATACCAGAAGCCATGACAGCGAATATGAGTACTGCTGTCGGAACAATGGACTTTGAACTATACTATGACTTACTAAAGAAAATAATACTTATTGCAACCAGTTCTCTTGCACTATTAGCCGTTTGGGTACTGTGGAAGCCAAAGAAAATCAACCTTGTGATGGTCATTATTCCATTTGTTCTTTCTTTAGGCTTCTTGGGTATATTCGAACGCGTACGTGAATTTATTCGCAAACCCTATGTCATCGGAGATTATATGTACTCTAACTTAATTCGCGAAGAAGATTATCCCTTATTACAACGAGATGGTATCTTAAAACACACTACTTATACAGCCATTACTGAAATCACGGAAGAAAACAAGTTGGAAGCTGGTAAAGATGTATTCATGGTTGCTTGCTCTCGATGTCATACCAGTCAGGGGATTAACTCTATCATCTTCGTATTCGAAAAAATGTATGGCATAGGCAAACCTTTGGATATAAATGGTATGAAAGCGTATATCCCGAATATGCATAACGGTAGAACCTATATGCCTCCCTATCCAGGCAATGAAGAAGAACTCGACGCATTAGCACATTATATATTTTACCTACAACAGAGTGGAGCGACCTTAGAAGGTGCACAGAGTGCTGGTGCACAGCTGAACCCTACTCATTCGGTTGAACATTTCATAGAACAAAAATCTAAACAACAATAATTATGAACAATACTCCATTACCAAAAGATATACCCTTAGATTTACCATTACCAGAGTGGCTATTAGTCATTCTATTAGTTGTGTCATTCTTGGCTCATATTGTATTTGTAAACCTAATGGTAGGCGGCTCTATAGCGACATTATGGGCTGAAATCAAAGGACTTAAAAACAAAGAATACGATGTACTTGCTCAAGAAATAGCAGCGACAATAACTGTAAACAAATCATTAGCCGTAGTACTGGGGGTAGCGCCATTGCTAAGTATCAATGCACTGTATACGATCTATTTCTATACTGCAAACTCCTTGACAGGGATTATGTGGATATTGATCATCCCATTAGTTGCGATAGTATTTCTGTTGACCTACTTACACAAATATACTTGGGAAGCGATGTCAAACATGAAACTGTTACACATCTCTATCAATGCCTTGGCTGTAGCAATGTTTCTATTCATTCCCCTAATCTTCTTAGTGAATATAAACTTAATGTTATTCCCTGAAAAATGGATGAGTGTAAGAGGATTCTTATCCGCTTTAGCACTGCCAAATGTGTTCCCGAGATACTTCCATTTTATCTGTGCTTCCTTGGCTCTGACAGGTCTATTTATCACTTGGTATATGGGACGTAAGAATTATCCTTTTGAAGAATACTTTAAAGTTTTCACCAGAGCCAAAGTAAAACGCATTGGATACCAATTAGCCTTAGGAGCATCCGTAGCCCAGTTCTTATTTGGCCCAATCGTGATGGCTACTTTACCTGCCAAAGGATTTAGTTGGGCTATGATGGGAGTAATTTTATCTGGTGTAGCAGTAGCAGTATATGCAGTGTACTATATGATCCAAACACTAAGAGGTACAGATGAGCAGTTGGATAGATACTTCAAAAGAATAGTGATTTCTATGGGAATTGTAGTTGTATTCATGGGAAGTGGGCGTCATGTATACAGAGCCAATGCCATCAATCCACACCGAGAACTTATGGCTCAAAAGACAGCCGCCTTTGAACAAGCATCCAAAGAAGCAAGAGAACAAGCTGCTAATGCACAAGAAGAAGAAAAACAAGCTATAGCAAATGCCGAGGCTTCTGGTGATAACACTGCTAAAGGTAAAGCTGTTTTTAATAGCTATTGTGCAGCTTGTCACAAAGAAAAAACACAATTAGTTGGACCACCAGTCACAGAGATGCAAGAAATATATGCAAACAATAAAACGGACCTAATCAAGTGGATTAAATCTCCTGGTAAGAAACGTCCTGATGCACCACAGATGCCTCCTTTTCCACAAATTAACGAGGGAGATATGGAAGACTTAACTCAATATATCTTAAACATTAAATAGCCTAAACCATGATTTTAACCTTATGTTTTATCGTCATATTTGCCATATTTATAATCTGTGGAATACTAATTTCGAAGGTTGTGCAAGTATACTTATTCACAACAAAAGACAAAAAGTTGTGGGAGAAAAAAATTAAAGAAGAAACTCAATACCAATTTATAAAAGGTCTTTATTAGTTTAAACCTTCGTCTGATTAAATACAATTTACATCCCTCATTAAGAAGTCAATATTGCAATCCTGTCTACAATTCTGCTATTGTCATATCAAGAGTTAACTCACAAGTTACTCTTTTTTACAGATTGTTTACTATATGCCATTCTATACTTGACTTAGCTCAATGAGGGATATTTTTTATACTTTATGCTGTAATTGCTCAAGAACTTCTTGGGCATCATACTTAGACTGTGCATACCACGCATAAATATTCATAATCATATACAACTCTTTCTTACTATTGACATTTTGCATAGTTACGAATGTGTAGTGCACCCGACCAAGATTATATTTTTTGATCTTCACGATTTGTTTCGAATCGCAACATTGCTCTACTCTAAATAACTTCTTTAGTATAATCCTATCTTCTCTAACATAAGCCTTACACAGGTACAATAACTGACATATCGCTAAGATTACAAAGAATAATGCTACACCTATTTGGAACACAACAACAAAGTCATTCTCTGATACAGCTGCTGTTAATCGAATCGATGAAACACTACTAAAGACAATAGCTAACATTATATTTACTGCTAAATGTCCAAATGAATACTGATAGGACAATCTCTTTTCTTGCTCAACCACCTCACTAAAAATTTTAGTTTTTTCAAAGAAAAGATTTTAGTTGCTATATATCAAACGACTTACTCACAATCTATTGTAAATCACCTAAAATTGGCCATAATTAGCTATAATCAGGGATAACACAGCTCTCTTTTCAATAGACTTGCGTCCATTTACTCCTAAAAACTGCCTAAATCAATTTTACATATCCTTCTTAAAAATACCATAACAGCGATATTCACTGTCATTCTTATATAAAACAAACTCGACATGGTCACATTATTATCGGGTGATGATACCATAGTGGTCGCATGAAAATTAGGTTAAATCATGTGATCACTATGCGATCACTATGCGACCACTATGCGACCACCTCGAAAAAAAGCTGTCTCGTCCTAATATAGCTGTACAGTTATTGTTTATAATCCTATTATAACTATACAGGTACTTGTTGTTCTTTTTTGTTGGTATAGTAATTCTTCCATCTCTTAGTTAATATCCCACTCTTAAGATGTGCTTG
>NZ_WSPP01000081.1:0-68515 GCF_009767705.1 Myroides sp. LoEW2-1
GCTTTGATTACATATTCATACTTCCCGAAAAAGCCTTCTATTAATAATATTAACGACATTATTGATCAAAATAGACTAATAGCTTAAGTCGAACTCACGTTACTTTATTGTTATGGTGTTTTGTATTTCTCTCTGGATTTTCTCCTCCAGTTTATAGAGCAGTATTGATGTTTAGTGTGATTAGTCTAAGCGTTGTTTTAAGTCGGGATAGTAAATTGGAGTACAGTATCGGTATAGCTTTGGTTCTGAGTCTAATATTTGAACCCTTACTGCTGTACAATGTCAGTTTTCAGATGTCTTATGTGGCTGTATTGAGTATTGTCTTTTTGCTACCTATCTTGAGAAAGTTTAGATCCAAGTATAAAGTGTTGAATTATTTTATCGACATTACCTTTGTGTCTATTGTGGTTCAAATTGGCTTATTACCCTTGCAGTTGTTTTATTTTCAACAATTTACTTTTGCATTTTTTATTGGAAATCTGTTGGCTATTCCTGCTGTTACTGTAATCCTTTTACTTGCCATTTTGGTTGTATGTAGTATTGTGTTTACAGGGAGGTTTTACCTATTCTTAGATGTTGTCTTTAATGCTTCTTTAGATTTGTTTCTTGGTTTAGTTAGTAAACTGCAATTAGTCGAGTTCTTAGTTTTTAAGGAGGCCAAGGTAAGTAGCTTAGCTATATTGCTTTATTTTGGTTGTATTGTATTACTGTATTGGTGTTGGAAGTTAAAGAACAGATGGAGCTTTGCTTTCTTGTTGATTTGGTGTAATGCGTCTATTTATGCACTTATTCTTGAAAGGAAAAACACTGCGACGGATTGTCTTTTGATGCCTTATACTTCAAGAAGGGAGTCACCTGAGATTGTGGTTTATCAAAATAGTAAATTGATACATCAGTTTGGTATTAGCGATGCTACAACGAATAAGATTATTCCTTATTTAGACTGGAAGATTTTAGTTCTGCATGAACACTCGCCTTTTTACTTGAATGATATTGCTTACGACTATCTGATTGTCATTGGAAATGCAAAGGTAAATTACGATCGGTTGTTTTCTGAATGTACTTTTTTGGAAGTCGTTATCAGTAGTAATACACCTACTTGGTTGAGAGAGCTGATTAAGAAAAGTTGTTTAAAACACAATATCCCTTTTCACGATATTTATGAAAAGGGATATTGGGAATTATCAGTATAATATTTTAAATCTGATTTAGAAGTTTTTCAGGAGTCTGGTAACCTACAATTGTTTTGGTAACTTCTCCTTTACTATCAAAGATAACCATTGAAGGATATCCTGGTATTCTCAAGAACATTGTGAAATCGTGTGTAGCATTCTTGTTCTTTCTTTCTGGGTCAAAACCAGGATTAGTATATTTATTTCCCTTGTGGTTTATTTCTTCATTACCTTCAGCGTTAAACTTAACAGCATAGTAATTCTTATTGATGTGTTCTACTACTTTGCTATCAGTAAATGTCATTTTATCTAACATTTTACAAGGTGTACACCATTCTGTAAAGGCATCCATAAAAATCGGTTTAGGATTTTTCTTTTGAGCTTCAGTTGCTTCGTTAAAAGTCATCCATTTGATTTCTTGTGCTTGTAATGTAAATGAAAGCATTGAAATAGTGAATAATAAGAATATTTTTTTCATGAGTTGTCGAGTTTTTTTATTAATGTTTATTTTACTCCGTGCATTAGTTTCTTAAGCAATGGGTTTAATGCGATAACTAAGATACCCGCAACTATAGGAACAACAGTAAAGATTAAGAAAAATACTGATAGTGAATATTCTTCAGTTATTTTTTCAATTTGCCCTCCTAATTTAGCAGCTAAATTATTTCCAATTGCGATTGCAAGATACCACATTCCAAACATTAATGCAATCATACGGCCAGGTACGAGCTTTGAAACGTATGATAAGCCAACAGGAGAAGAGAATAGCTCTCCAAGTGTATGGAAAAAATAGGCGAATACTAACCACATCATCGAAACCCTTGTACCTTCAGATATTCCATGAGATCCGTAGGCAAGAATACCAAATCCAATTGCCATAATGATTAATCCTAATCCATATTTAATAGATGCTGGCGGGTTAAATCTTGAATCCCATAGTTTTGATACAATGGATGCCAAGGCGATGATAAAGAAAGAGTTAAGTATTGAGAACCACGAAGCAGTTATTTCTACTTGATTATCTTTTATTTCAGTAATTTCAGCTTGAACGATTGTCGTTGCTTTATTGTGTGTTTTGAAATCAGTAGTCAGCTTATCTTTTTGTTTATCACTAAGAATTGTGAAATTTCCCAATTCCTCATAGATTTCAACTTTTTTCCCTTTTTCCAATATATCTAATTGAGATACGACAGCAGTTTGTTTTACAATATCGTCCCCTTCTTTTGGTTGATTTGCTGGTGAAATAGGCGTGTACTCATATATTTTTTCATTGTGTTTATCCAATTTTGGCTCACCAGCTTTATCTAAAGCTACTGTTTTAATTGCATCGAAAGTTACTTCGTACGCATTAGAAGACCAATCTCTCCCTAACATCCAGATTGCTGCAGCCCATACCCCAATAAAGGTAATAGCTAAAACAATATTTGATATCAAAGCTTTCTTGATTGTTTGTTTGGCCAGTAAAAATAGAACCCAAGAGATAATCAATAGTGGTACTACTGTTAATAGGAGATTAAAGACATTGAATAGCATGGCCTTGTTTCCAATTAGTACCCTTTGTGTATTATCTCGTGCAAAAACTATAAGCGAAGTTGCTCCCTGTTCGAAAGACATCCAAAAGAAAATAGTAAAGAATGCAAATATGATTACAGCAATCATTCTATCTCTTACGATTTTAGTATATCTAACAATACGAGAAATAATTAGGTAAAGAAAAATCAGTAAACCAGCTATAATAATTAGTGTCTTTCCGTCATATCCCAGTATGGTCTCAGGAAACAATTTTATTTTACCAACGATATAGAACGCATCGTCAAAAGCATATAGAAAGCCAATGATAGATGTAATTACAATAAGTATATAATCTAAAGTTGTGAAAGGGTTCAGCTTTACTGCTTCTTTCTCTTCATGAATAGTTGTATGTGTGTTTTTTATATCACTCTCTGACAGTTCTATCGACTTGTTTGGCACATCTCCTATGTTTCCAAATATAGGCTTAGCAAACCAGAATTGCAGTGTTCCTAAAAGCATAAAGATACCTGCAAGTCCAAATCCATAGTGCCATCCAATACGCTCTCCAATGTAACCACATAACATCATTCCAAAGAATGCACCTGCATTTACCCCCATGTAAAAAATGGTGTATGCTCCATCTTTTTTCTCAGGAAAAGACTTGTACATTTCGGATAAGATTGAGGTCATGTTTGGCTTGAAGAAACCTGTACCGACTACAAGTAATACGAGCCCTAGATACATAAAGAACTCTGTTTCTAAAGTCATTGAGGCGTGCCCCAATGTCATGATAAGAGAGCCTATGACAACAGCCCATCGATATCCTATATATTTATCAGCTAATATTCCACCAAAGATTGGTGTGATATAAAGTAACATAGCATAAGTTGCAAATATAGCTCCAGCATCTACCATACTCATTTCCCATCCGGGATTTAGTCCTATGACTGACATGGTTAGGAATTGGATTAGTAGTACGCGCATCCCATAGAAGGAGAATCGTTCCCACATTTCTGTAAAGAAAAGAACGAATAATCCAGAAGGATGTCCTAATACTTTACTGTCAAAGAAATTGGGTTGCGTAGAAGTGTCTGTTTTCATTATATATAATAAGTTTAGGTTGGTGTTTCCTCTTTTAGGCAATGCTAAAAGGCTAAAAATAGTAAAATAAACTTATAAATATTTTAATTGAAAAAAAATTACTGTAATTATATGTCTTTTTTGTTGTGTTTTCTTCGTTATTTACTTTTTTCTTGTTTCTCAGGATCATTTGTAACAACCGCTTTATTTAAAAGTATTAGTAGTTTCCATACTTTCTGTTCTTCATTGTGTTTGTAATGTCTTTGATTCGTTACTTATCTTGTTTTAGTTTTAAGTAGGAATAGAGGAGTTGTAAGAACAAGTGGCAAATCAATCAATGCTTTTTGGAGTATCTATTTAAAAATAAAAAAAAGCGCTTTAAGTATTTAAAGCGCTTTTCTTACCATTTATCTTATCTATTTTTCTTTTCAATTGGTCGAATAATCAATCTATCATAAGCAATCAATGTTATTACTGAGAAGATTCCTATTCCAAATACGACATACCATATTTTGTTTGGATTATACGTACTCCACAACATATCTGCCATTTCCCAATGTGATAGATTTAGCTTTTGTTCTGCTAAAGCAAAATATTCATTCTTAGAGAAAGGGAAATGTACTTGACTAATATCGATATTTTTTGAGGCTGCAAACTCTTTGAAAGATACAGTTACTGCATTCCAATCTACGGTATCAGCTTTAAGGTTAAACTGTTTTTCGAAGGCAGATAAAGTCATATCTAGTGTTTTTGCACCTTGTTCCATGAATTTTTCATGGCTGACTACTTCTGGCATATCAATATTTCGCGTAGTCATTTCTCTTTTCAATAAAGACAATTTATCTGACCAAGATTGATACAATCCTCCCGATATAAAACTGGTTACGAAGTAACTTGCTGCAACAGGTAAAAAGTATGTTCCTTGATATAGTCCTTCTTTTCCTTTTGGTGTGATTAAGGCGATAAAAGATGAAACGGTTGGGCTTGACATCATTTCTCCGATAGAGAACACCATTGTTCCTATGATTGTAAAAATAGGATTATGAGTGTAGAAAGTTAACCCAACACCTATACTTGCTATAACAGCCCCTCTAATCACAGCGTTTATATGACGCATTTTTGTCACGAAGTATGAAATACTCACTTGGCAAACAATAATCATAAAAGAATCAATATTCGTAAACCACTCTGGCTTAACTTGTCCATCTTGAGTCATTAGTTTACCTAATACGGGTATGTTTTCATTTAACCAATTGCTCAAGGCAGCAGAATTTACCCAATCTTCAATAAAGTTTGGCAACGTATTAAATAACTGGTTGAACATCGTCCAAAAACCGATCATTAAAACAAGTAATATACCTAAACGAATATCTTTTAGTGCTTCAAATATACCTAAGATAGAATCTTTGATAGCTTTACCTATAGAGTCTTTTGGCTTTTCTATTCTAGGTTCTTTATAAAATAACAATAGGACAATTAAATTGATTCCTATTACTATTGCTGCTTGAATGAAAATAATTTTCCAACCATAAGTAGTACGAAGTCCTGAAGACATAGCGGGTCCTATAAAGCCCCCGATATTAACCATCATGTAGAATATCCCAAATCCCATGGTTCCTGTAGTTTCGTCTGTGTTTCGAGCTACGATGGCTGAAGCAACTGGTTTAAAGAAAGCTGCACCAATCGCAACAAGTAGGAATACCATATATACACTCCAATATGCGCTTACTTGACCTAATAGGAAGTAACCTGAGATCATGATTAAGTAGGCTATTGTTAAAGAGATCTTATATCCAATACGATCAGCTATCACTCCAAAGAGCAAAGGCAAAAAGTATAATATCCCAACGATACCTCCCATAATACTACCTTTTTGTACATGGTCGAAACCAAGACCTCCTGTATCTGTTGACCCTACCAAATAAAGACCTAACAGTGTATAGATACCATACCATGCCCAACGTTCCATTAGTTCCATAAAGCTGGCAATCCAGAAGTTTTTATTGAAAGATGTTACAGTTTGTCCGAATGATTTATTGTTCTGTGACATTGTTAAAGACTGTTTAAATTTTAGGGGAGTAAGTTAAGTCGTATATTTTATACGACAATGAATTAATGGGAGAAATTAAGGTTTTTTTCGGATGTATTTTATAGGAGTAGATAAATAGAAATTATAGCTTCTTATTTTTATACTGTTAATGCTACAAAAAGAAAAAAAGAAGAGGTTACTGATAAGTAGTAACCTCTTTTGGGTAGTCTTCCAATTTGCTCATTTGTATTACTACCTGTTTTAATGTGCAAAAGCTATTTACTTTGTTTTTGTATATATACAAATATACTAAAAACTTCTACATGTGTTTTATCCTTATAGACAATCTATTTAGATAATTCTTCTTATGTACACTTTGCTTATTTGTTTAATTGAATCTACTGTTTTTATTTGGTATAGGTACTTATTGTGACAGTTTTTAGCATTTTTAATTTTCTAAAAGTCTATCTGACTCATTTTATATTAAAAAACAAAGAAAAAGTACCATGATTTACTTAAAACACCGCAAATATTTGTAAAAATTAATAAAATAACGCATTAAGTTGTGTTTATTTTATTAAATTTAACACGTTTTAAAAAGGGATGTGATACGTTAGTTGATATTTTGTTTTTGACTGAGTAAAACACTCTTGGAAGTCTTCAATTTTGATAAGATAGGTTGCAAGTTACAAGTGTTCTTATGAAAGATAATTAAATTGTATTCCTGTGATGAAATGGAGAGTAAACTTATAGTAGTATTACCTTTATCAGTAGTATTGCTTATTTCAAAAGTGCCTTGAGTTTATACATTAGTACTTTTGATTTTTTAAAGATTTGTTTCAGTTACCTATAGTTATACTATTCGTATAAGAGCAAATGATAGTAATGTTGACAATAACGAGCAGAAGGAGAGTGATATAAAGCCTAATAGTACTTTCCAGAAGCATAGAATAATGTAGACTAACCTGTTTACGATGAAGTAATAGATAGAATGAATAGACATCTTAATTAGGTTGATGTAGACAACAAAACAATTTTTCTTTTCAGCTGAGCATAACGACTTTGTCGTTATGCTTTTTTTTATGATATAAGTGTAATCCTTGTAAATTATTTGTTATGTAATTTAGAATATTAGATTCTATTTTTGTCAGTTCTTTACAACCTGTAATTAGTTTGTGTATGATTAAAAAAGAGGATTGAGAATCACTTTTAGCCTACCTAACAACTTTTAATAAAAATCGTAAAAGTTAATAGATTCAAACTTCTTGTGTGCAGATGTAAACGTTTAGCGAGGATACATGTTTCGGTAGTCAATTCAAGAATCTAATAGTTGTCATCAAATATAGAGCCATTTGTCGGTATCGAACCTCCAAATTGTGGTGATATTAATTTGCTTGTTTCGATTATTCTATTATTGTCTTTTCTATCTTACTTATCTTCTTATCAACTTTTAGGAAAGTTTCAAAAGTCTCCAATCTCAATAAATTTGCGATGAGCATCTTAAGTTAGTTTTGTGTAGATTAGTGTGGTATTTGAGTATTTGTGGGGTATGATTGAAGTTTGTTTGCAATACAATGCTCTGTGAATCTTTTATTGCTAAGTTGCTTTGTTTATTTTTAATTGAAGTTATCTTGCAATTATTACTATAATAAATTAAGCTATTAGTTCTTACTTACATTAACTAACCCCATGTCCGTTAATTAGTATAAAGGGATAATAGATACTATTAACTCTTGTTTATTTGAACCAAACCTCGTAGCCAAAACGGCAAATAGCTATAAACATAATAAAGAGGAATACATATCTAACCCAAACTTGCCCTTTTAGAATAGCCATTTTAGCTCCACAATATCCTCCTAATCCATTGCAAAGAGCCATTGGAATAGCTATTTTCCATACTATTGCACCCTTTAATAGGAATAAACAAATACTTCCAAGGTTAGTTACTAAATTTATCATTTTAGCATAAGCAGATGCTTTAAAAAAATCAAACCCCATTAAGAATATAAACCCCATAATAAAGAATGTACCTGTAGCAGGGCCAATGAAGCCATCGTAGAATCCGACTACAAGGGATATAATTATTCCCCAGATGTACTTTTGTCTATCGGTGATATTGCTTATTGCCTTTCGCGTAAAGTCTTTCTTGAAGTAGGTGAAGATCCACAAGAGTATTAATATGACGAATAATAAGGGTTTCATAAAGTCATTATTGACCTTAGTGAGTGTATAGGAGCCTAAAAAAGCACTGCCAAATGACAGAAAAGCAAGAAAGGCGAAAAAGAGCCAATTAATTTTCGTTTTTTTAATATACAGTCTGACAGCCATTGCCGTACCTGAAAAAGCAGGGATTTTTAACGTTCCAATTACTGTAGATACTGGTATTTGAGGTAGTAATGCTAAGCCTAAAGGGGTTTGAATTAGACCACCACCACCAGCTACTGCATCAATAAAACCAGCACAAAAAGCTACAATACCTAAGTACAACAAAATGTCTAATTCCATTTCTGTTATTAAAGTTTTAAATTTTAGAAGTGTAATTAATCTTTACCAATCTATGTCTATAATTTCTCTATTAAAGAATCATATCACAATAGTTAACTATTGTGTTATACCCTTTCTCTTGAAAGTAATGCTTTGGGTCTTGTTCATGGGCAACTAATACGAAGTCACCTCCCCATCCTCCTAAGCTTTTTATTGAACCCGGAAAGTCGCTGAATAATTCCTGTTTAACAGTAGGTGTGTTTAATACACGACTCATGATGTTTTCGTGTTCTTCAATGAGTGTTTGGAATTTGACAAAAGATTGCGTCGTACTCATTTCTTTACTGATAGCAGAAACTTGATTAATTTCATATGTAAGATTGCCCTTTTTGGAATGAAAATGGGCAATAGCTTCTTTGCTATCTTTCTTTTTATTTAGGTATACAAAATATAAATTGTCAGCAAATATCGGTTTAAAGTCTATTAACTCAACAGTTGGTTGAAGTGGATCTGTAAGCGTATAATATAAGCCTTGATTGTGTTGCGCACAAGCTATATCATATCCACTGCCTCCAAAAGATTCAAAGAGCAATTGGTAAGGATTAATATTAAACCACTGAGCAATATTATTTATCCATGTAGAAGAAGTACCTAGTCCCCAAAGCCTTGGGAAAGTTAACTCTGTAATAACTTCAAACCCAATCTTGTCTTGTGATAGTAACTCACTGTTTTGTTTATGAGCAGCACGTAGAACTTGGAGAAGAGTTTCAAAGTATGTTGAATGATCAGTAGTAGTCGAGTTTGACTTGATGTCAGTAATGCTTATTTCTTCATCTATCCACTTTTTCCCATCGATGTCTAATCCAACCCACTTAATTGTAGGTTTGTTGGTTTGTTTCACAATCATCGATTGCCCAAACTTTGTAGGTAGGGCAAAGGCAAGAGCTCCTTCTAAAACTAAATATTCTCCTGATAACAAGAGTTTTCCGTTGCTGTAAAACCTCTTAGTCATTATTTTCGTAGACTTTCTAATAGTTCAACTACAGCGCTGTGTGATACTACATTCTTTTCAAAATGAGCAACTACTTTTGCGCGTTCTGCATCTGTAGCTTTAAATTGATTAAGGATATTCATTAAGTGCATTTTCATATGACCTTGTTGAATACCTGTAGTAGTCAATGATTTCACAGCTGCAAAATTTTGAGCTAATCCTGCAACAGCGATGACTTGCATTAATTCAGTAGCAGAAGGATTTTGAAGCATAGTAAGTGCTACTTTGACCATTGGGTGTAAAGAAGTCAAACCTCCAACTGTACCTAATGCTAACGGCAAATCTATCCAAAACTTGAATTGGCCATTTTCAATAGAAGCATGAGATAAACTACTGTATCGCCCGTTTCTCGATGCATAGGCATGTACTCCAGCTTCGATAGCTCTAAAGTCATTACCAGTTGCTAATACAACTGCATCAACTCCATTCATAACACCTTTGTTATGAGTGACTGCTCTATAAGGCTCAACTTCTGCTATGCGGACTGCTTGAACAAACTTTTCGGCAAAGAGTTGAGGATCTTTTATATCTTTTCCTTTTAGGTCTTCTATCGGGCAACTTACCTCTGCACGAACAACACAGTTAGGTACGTAATTTGACAGAATACTCATAATTACATCGATAGCCTTTTCTTTTTCTGAAAAGTTTGAATATTGCATTGCCTCATTCTTAAGGGTTTTGGCAATCTGTTCAAGACAAGAGTTGATGAAGTTAGCCCCCATACTGTCTTTTGTTTCAAATGTAACATGTAATTGATAGTAGTTCTCTATATCAGTTGTTTTGTCACGTAACTCAATATTCTTAATTCCGCCCCCTCTTTTTTGCATATTCTGAGTAATTGGTGCGGTATCTTCATAAAATTTGTGTTGGATTGTATTTATGAATTGGGTCAAAAGATCAATATGACCTTTGTATATGAAGTGTACTTGTCCTATTTTTTCTGTGCCAAGTATAGTTGTTTTGAACCCTCCTCTTTCAGACCAAAACTTTGCCGCCTTTGCTGCTGCAGCGACTACGGAACTTTCTTCTATCACCATTGGTATGGTATACCACTTCTCATTTATTTTAAAATTTGGAGCAACTCCAAAGGGAAGGTAGAAGTTAGTAATCGTATTTTCAATAAACTCATCGTGTAATTTTTGTAACTCTTGATCACTATTCCAATATTGTTCAATGATTTCTATTACATCTTGATTATTATTGAAATAGGTGTTTGAGATCCATTTGATCTTATCGTGTTTACTCAATTTGGAGAATCCGTTTATAGTATTGGCCATTTGATTGTCTTATTTTGAAAGGACAAAGATAAAGTATTCTGATAAGGTTAGGAAAAAACTCGCCAGTCAATTCTGTAAATGTGTGTATTGGGTATTTTGATATAGGTGATTTGCGTTTTTCTAATTCCTTGATAGGTAGTGAGCTGAACGATTTTTATTCTGATTTGTTTGACTTTTCTACATGTGCATTAGGATTATATTGTCGTAAATAAGAAGTACGATTAAGCTATTTAACTGATTTTATCTGCATTAAAGCTTTGTAAAAAGCAATGAAGATTATATAGTTTAGCCATTTTTATTTAAGCGTTAACAATAAAGCATAGTTAGTCCGTTTAAAAAACTAAAAAAAGAACTATTAATATTATTTGTTCAAGTTATTGTGAGTTTTAGTGTCAAAAGTGTGTCAATAGAATTAAGCTTTTATTGGTTAATTCCAAAAAAAAGTTGGTGTAAATCAGATTTTTTCATTAAAATTGGAAGTTTTTTCGATTAAATAAATAATGAAACACCTTAACTTTACCCTATTATTTTGTGTTATTGCCTCACAATTTGGGTTCGCTCAAAAACAGATTGAACTTAAAGAAATTTGGAATGGCACATTTCGTACAAAAGTAATGCAGTCAGTCAATGCTATGGCAAATAGCAATCAATATTCCCGTATTGAGCAAGCTGCTAAAGAAATTCAAGAAATCAATTTATACGATTTTCGTACACTTGAAAAGACGAATACAATATTTAATACTCAAGATTTTAAAGAGATTAAAACTATTGATAGTTATGTTTTTGACGATAAAGAAGAACAAATCTTAATCGGTACAAATTCTCAAGCTATCTATCGCAGATCAAGTTTAGCCGATTTTTATTTATATAATACACTGACAAAATCTTTTGTAAAAGTAGCTGAACATGCTATCATGGAACCTACGTTTTCTAAAGATGGAAAGAAGATTGCTTATGCTTACCAGAATAACTTGTTTATTTATGATATAGCAAGTCATAAGTCTACACAAATTACAACTGATGGTCTGAAGAATCACGTTATTAACGGTATCTCGGATTGGGTTTATGAAGAAGAGTTCAGTATTGTAAGAATGTTTGATTGGAGTTTGAACGGAGATAAAATTGCATATGTCAAGTTTGATGAAACTGAGGTTCCTGAATACTCAATGGATGTCTATGGAAATGGATTATATCCTACTCAAGACAAGTTTAAGTACCCAAAAGCAGGTGAAAATAATGCGATTGTATCCTTACACATATATGATTTAAACACAAGTAAGACCTCTCAGGTTGACTTAACTGAGTTTTCGGATTTTTATATACCGAGAATCAAGTGGACAAATGACAATAACTACTTAAGTGTTCAAGTTATTAATCGTCATCAAAATGATTTGAAACTGTTTTTTGTCAATGGAGGAACATTAGAGAAACAACTAATTTTAAATGAAACAGATAAGGCTTATGTAGATGTTCAGACGTTGTCTTTTCAACCCAATAATGACTTTATTTGGCTAAGTGAGAGAGATGGGCATAATCATTTATATCACTATAACAGAGAAGGTAAACTTATCAATCAGATTACTAAGGGAGATTGGGAAGTAACGGATTACTATGGTATTGATGCAAAAAATAAAACATTATTTTTTCAGTCTGTTGAACAAGGATCTATCTATAGAGATATTTACTCTATAAGTCTAAATGGCAAAAATAAAAAGCGTTTAACAAGTGAAGTTGGAACGCATTCTGCTATCTTTAGTCCGAGTTTTGACGTCTTTATCAACACATTTTCATCAAGTGTTAAGGCTCCAAGATATTCGTTGAAAGCTGCACAGACTGGTAAAGTAATTAAAGAAATTCTCAATAATAGTGAGTTGGAATCTAAGGTTGCTGATTACAACTTGCCTAAGAAAGAGTTTGTTCAGATCCCTACAGAAGAAGGGGTGCAATTAAATGCTTGGATTCTAAAACCTTCTGATTTTGATCCAACAAAGCAGTACCCAGTATTTATGTATCAATACAGCGGCCCTGGATCTCAACAGGTTGCAGATAAATGGTTTGATTCGAATGATTATTGGCATGCAATGTTAACTCAAAAAGGGTACATAGTCGTTACAGTAGACGGTAGAGGTACGGGCTTTAGAGGAGCTGACTTTAAGAAGGTTACTCAATTGCAACTTGGTAAGTATGAAGTAGAGGATCAGATTAGTGCTGCAAAATATTTAGGAAAACAGAGCTATGTAGACGAAAGCAGAATTGGAATATGGGGATGGAGTTATGGAGGATTTATGTCATCTAATTGTCTTTTGAAAGGAAATGATACCTTCAAAATGGCAATAGCTGTTGCTCCTGTTATTAATTGGAGATATTACGACAGTATCTATACTGAGCGTTATATGACTACTCCTCAAGAGAACCCAGAAGGGTATGATGACAACTCGCCTTTTACTCATGCGGATAAATTGAAAGGGAAATATCTTTTGATTCATGGTACAGCAGATGATAATGTGCATGTACAGAATGCAATGGCAATGATAGAGACATTGGTGCAAAAGAATAAAGACTTTGACTGGTTAATTTATCCAGATAGAAATCACGGTATATACGGAGGCAATACAAGACTTCAGTTATATACTAAGATGACTAATTTTATTTTGAATAATTTATAATAGAAGTACACCTTAAAAATATATATAACAC
Organism: Myroides sp. LoEW2-1; assembly: GCF_009767705.1. Taxonomy (NCBI): domain Bacteria; kingdom Pseudomonadati; phylum Bacteroidota; class Flavobacteriia; order Flavobacteriales; family Flavobacteriaceae; genus Myroides; species Myroides sp. LoEW2-1. The sequence continues at coordinate 13,303 of NZ_WSPP01000081.1, forward strand.
CAACCAAAAACAACCTTTATAACACGTACTTAATTTTTAAAACAAACTAATAACTTATTAAATGGCAGCAGAAACAGCTACAAACGCAGATCTTTTTAAGTCTAAGGTACTTGGGCATCCAGCAGGTCTGTTCGTTCTGTTCTTTACTGAAATGTGGGAACGATTCTCTTTCTATGGAATGAGAGTTTTATTAATTCAATTTTTAACAGCTAAAGTTATTTTTGGCGATGCATTCTCAGGATGGGGATGGTCAGCAGAACAAGCTGGTGCACTATATGGTACCTATGCTATGTTGTTATATCTTACACCGATTTTGGGTGGAGTTATCGCTGATAAGTATATAGGCTCACGTTGGGCAGTTATAATCGGAGCTATTATCATGACTTTAGGTCATGCATCCATGGCTGCTGAAGGAATATCTAAGCTATGGTTTTTCGTAGGGCTAGCTTGCTTAGTAATTGGTACAGGATTTTTTAAACCTAATATGCCTTCTATCTTAGGAGAAATGTACAAAGCATTACCTGAAAAGAAAGACGCTGCATATACTATATTCTATATGGGTGTAAACTCAGGAGCTTTCTTTGGAATGATGCTATGTGGATATTTAGCCGAAACTGAAGGATGGCATTATGGATTTGGATTAGCAGGTATCTTTATGTTATTAGGTACAATCCAATTCTGGTTAGCGAAACCTTTGTTGGGTGAACTAGGGGAACTTAAAAAAGTAGATAATACAGTAGAGAAAACATCAGAGCAGATCAAAGAAGATCATGACACTAAAAACCCTTACACATTAGTAGATTATATCTTAATCGGTATTGTATCTGTAATCGGTTTATTATATGCTTTCAATGATCCTTTGTCTAAGAACGGAGTACTTGACCTTTTTGCTTTCTTAGATACAGAAACATTAAGAGGACAGAATATCATGGCAATCCTTGCTTTATTGACTTTCTTATATTTGGTTATTTCTCGTATTTTACGATACGGAAAGGTGATTAGAGATAGAATGTTTGCGGTGATTCTATTGGCATTTTTCTTGATGTTCTTCTTCATGAGTTTTGAGCAAGGAGCTACCTCATTGGTACTTGTTGCGAGAGATTATGTGGATAGATCATTAGAAGGAGGAGCTTTATTGGCATTTAATATTATCAATACTTGTTTAACAGTAATTCCATTGCTGATTATCTCTTGGGTATTATTCTTGTTAGCTAAAGCTACTTGGACTAAGATTGCTATGTCAAATATCATTTTATTCATTTGTTTTGCTGGTATTTGGGCGATGGCTATTTATATGTTGAATGCAGAATTCAATAAAGAAGTTTCTGAGATTACTGTATCTTGGTTCTCTATTTTGAACTCATTTTTCATTATATCATTAGCATCTACAGTTTCTAAATTATGGGATTCTAAGTATAATCCATCAGCGGCTTTCAAGTACGGAATAGGGTTAATCTTTGTAGCTATTGGTTTTTTAATTTTAGGATTAGGCTCAATGGGAGCAACAGAAGGAGTAAAAATGTCGATTATATTCCTAATATTAACATACTTATTCCATACCTTAGGGGAATTATTTATCTCTCCGGTAGGGCTATCTTATGTATCTAAATTAGTTCCTGGAAAGATGCTTGCATTCATGTTTGGTATGTGGTATTTAGCACTTGCTATTGCTCAAAAGTTTGCGGCTATCTTAGGAGGACAAATTGAAAATATAAAAGAGGAATATTCGTTGAGTCACTTCTTCTTCTTATTCACTTTAATACCTGCTACAGCTGCTATATTGGTAATGTTAGTGAATCCACTATTGAAAAAACTAATGCACGGTGTTCGTTAAGAACTCCGTGCATTGCACAATATAAATAATTATAAAAATGAGTCAACAACAGACATTAGAGGAGATCCAAAATTTTGAGGGAAAATATCCCAAGCAAATTTGGAGTTTATTCTTCTCAGAAATGTGGGAACGTTTTAGTTTCTATGGTATGAGAGGAATGTTGGTTTTCTTCATGATACACCAACTAGACTTTGCACAAGCACAAGCCAATTTACAATACGGTGCTACTCAAGCATTCGTTTATGCATTCACTTTCTTAGGTGGTATTTTTGCAGATAAGATCTTGGGCTTTAGAAAATCTCTTTTTTGGGGAGGGGCAATGATGATTTTAGGAAGTGTAATTCTTGCTATTGATCCTCATAAGTTCTTCTTTGAAGGTATTGCCTTCACTGTGATTGGTACTGGTTTCTTTAAACCGAATATTTCTACCATGGTAGGGTATTTGTATAAAAAAGGTGATAATCGTACTGATGCTGGTTTCTCATTGTTTTATGCAGGTATTAACTTAGGGGCTCTTATCGGAGGTTATCTGTGTATTGCTATTGGTAAAGGACATATTTTATCAAGCTATATTGATGAAGCGCATCGTTGGAATGTTGCATTTGGATTAGCTGCTTTTGTAATGTTAATCAGTTTAATCAACTTCATCTTTACCAAAAGACATTTAGGTCCAATTGGACTTCAGCCAAAAGAGGTATCAAAAGATGGTCAAGAAAAGAGAATGCCGTTATGGAAGGAAGTGGGGACTTATATATTGACATTTGCTATGGTACCTGTAATTGTGTTCATGATTGACAATACTGAGTATACGGCTTACTTTATGTATACAGTAGGGCCTTTAGCATTATTGTATTTGATCTATGAGATGACAAAATTGACCAATAGTGAGCGTAAAAAGATTATCGCTGCTTTGGTGTTTATTTTCTTCTCAATCTTATTTTTTGGTATTTACGAACAAGCTGGTGGATCGTTAAGTATATTCGCTGCTCAGAATCTTAATTCTGATTTGTTGGGTATGCATTTAGATCCAAATGGTGTGAATAACTCTGGTGGTGCCTTTTTCATCATTTTCATTGCACCGATTTTAGGTTTATTGTGGATATGGTTAGCGAAGAAGGGAATTGAGCCGAATACAGTAGTGAAGTTTGGTCTTGGTTTCGTGCTTTTAGGAGCAGGTTATTACGCTTTATTTGCGACGAGATTATTTGCTGATTTACAAGGTATGACATCTTTAGATTTCTTTACTTTTGCTTTATTAATCATTACACTTGGGGAGTTGTGTTTGTCACCTATTGGTCTTTCGATTATGACTAAATTGTCTACTGCTAATCTACAGGGGATGATGATGGGGATGTGGTTCTTAGCAAGTGCTTATGGTCAGTATATGGCTGGTATCATTGGTGCAGCAATGTCTACTTCTGATACAGAGAATGTATCTAATTACGAAGCTTTAATCGCATATACGGATGGTTACAAGGAGTTAGGACTTTATGCTGTAATCGCCGGGATATTGCTTATTGCTCTTTCTCCACTTATGAAAAAACTTATGCAAGACGTACGATAATAGTTTGTCTATAGTCTATATAGTATAACAAGCCCCTTGGTTTTTCCGAGGGGCTTGTCGTTTTTTATCACTTGTCTTGCAATGGTTATTAGTTGATATTGATTTATTTATGCTTACCTTTAATGTAAAATTTAGCTATGAATAAGATTGAAGATGTACTGCAAAATACTGACCATAGACCCTGGCCGCTACCAGAAGATAAGTGGGTTTACTATCAAGAGTGGAATAGATTGCTCTTTTTGCACTTTGAAGTCCCTTTTGAAGATCTTAGGGAATTGGTACCCGATTGCCTTACTTTAGATGATTTTAACGGTAAGTACTATATCTCTATAGTACCTTTTACTATGGAGAATATTCGCCCTCGCCAACTCCCTTCAGTGGGGTTTATTTCGGACTTTGATGAATTGAATGTGAGAACTTATGTCAAGCATGGTGACAAAGCTGGTGTTTATTTCTTAAATATAGAAGCAGGTAAGCGATTGTCAGCTTTTGTTTCTCGTTTACTATCTGGATTACCGTACGAAAAAGCAAAAATGAAAAGAAGTAAAGGACAATACTTATCTTTAAACGAGGAGAAGAAGTTCTTTCTCAAAGCTAAGTTTATCGTGGGAAAACCAGTTGTGGAGAAGACCGCCTTACAATTATGGTTGACAGAGCGTTATTGTCTGTATATTTATGAAAATGAGGAATTGTTTAGATATGAAATACATCACAAAGAATGGGATATAAAAGAAATTACATTTGAGGATTTGGTGTTTAACTATCGCTTTGGCAATATTCATTTAACGGAGGAAAACTATATCTGTCCCAATTATTCTGATGGAATAGTTGTTGTCTCCTGGGGTAAAGAAAAAGTAGAAATATAAAGGAAGATTCCTATTCGTTATATACAAAATCAGCGACTCTTTTTGGAGTCGCTGATTTGTTATATTGAGCTTTAGGCTATTATCTGACAGGTCTAAGCGTATTGCTAAATGTCACCTTGAAAGGGACTTCTTTGTTTGAATTGTTCTTCATGATATAGATGAACTTAAACATTTTAGCATGATCTGTTTCTATGGTAACCTCTCCTTTTGTATAGCTATCTTTTACGAGAATATCTTTTGTGTTTTCTATTCTTATTGATTTGGCTATACCCGTAGATAAATCACTCATTATCATCGATTTTAAAAATGTTTTGTTCTCATTCTTAATCGTGATATCCTCTCCTTTGAATCCTTGAGTTAGAATTATGACAGAATATTTATCTTCTGTAGCTCTCATTCCCTTTAGATAGTTCTCTTTTGTTTTCTCAGTTACAGAGCGGAAGTCATCTCGGACTTGTGCATAATCTGGTAAATCGATAACATCTTTTTCGTCTGGTAATCGATCTTCGGTCTTAATTTCTTCGATGCGTTCTTCGATTGTTAGGTCTTTGTTAGGAGCTTTAACATGTGATGCCGATTTACACATTGAGAATAAAACAATTAAAGCTAAAAAGGGTAGTTTTTTCATATTCTTAATTTAACGATGATAAGGATGCGATCGTAAGTAAGTATCTTTGTGCAGTAAAGATAAATTATTTTGAAGCATATTAAAAATGCGAATAGTTAAAATTGACAATTGATGAAATACGATGTGATTTTAGTCGGAGGTGGAGCAGCAGGATTTTTTACTGCCATTAATCTTGCAGAACAAAACAAGAAATTGCGTATCGCAATTCTTGAGAGAGGCAAAGAAGTATTGTCAAAAGTGAGAATATCTGGTGGAGGACGATGTAATGTAACACATGCATGTTTTGATCCAAGAGAATTAGTGCAGTTTTATCCCAGAGGTGAAAAAGAACTATTAGGACCTTTTCATCAGTTTTGTTCAGGTGATACTATTAGCTGGTTTGCTGAGCGTGGAGTGAACTTAAAAATTGAAGAAGATGGAAGAATGTTTCCCGATACTGATTCTTCAGAAACGATTATTAACTGTTTTTTAGGTGAAGCTAAGCGCTTGAAAATTGATATTATTACAGGAGTGAGTGTTCAGAGTTTCTTTAAGAAAGAGGACACTTGGAAACTCGATACATCCAAAGGAGGATATGAATGTTGTCATTTAGTAATTACTACAGGTAGCAATCCAAAGATTTGGGGCTTGATGCAAGAGCAAGGGCATAGCATTGTCGAGCCTGTACCTTCTTTGTTTACTTTTAATGTCAAGGATAAACGCATTAAAGATTTAATGGGGATAGCTGTGCCTGCTGAAGTAAAAGTAAAAGGTACTAAGCTTGAAGCAAGTGGTCCCTTATTAATTACACACTGGGGAATGAGTGGCCCTGCAGTTTTGAGATTGTCTGCTTGGGGTGCTCGCATTTTAGCAGATAAAAAGTATCAGTTTTGTATTACTGTGAATTGGGTTCCTCAACACAGTAGAGAATCTATCTTTGAAGATCTACAAGAGGTTCGCAAGGAACAGTCCAAGAAGAATGTCATTAAGCGTGGGCTGTATGATTTGTCAAATAGGTTGTGGGAGCGAATTGTTTTATCTTGTGATATTGCTGAGGATGCAAAGTGGGCTGATCTAAACAATAAACATCTGCAAGTATTATCAGCAGCACTTACTGAGGCTGAGTACCAAGTAAACGGTAAGAGTACCTTTAAAGATGAGTTTGTTACTGCTGGTGGAATTGACTTAAAAGAAATAAATTTCAAAACAATGGAGAGCAGAATACAGGATAATTTATATTTTGCTGGAGAAGTTATGAATATTGACGCTATAACAGGAGGTTTTAATTTCCAAAATGCTTGGACTACTTCTTATATAGCTGCCTTAACTATTGCAAATAAAAATGGAGAATCAGATGAAGTATAATTATTATAATTTCCCAAGTAGAATAGTATTGTTGATTATTAGTATAGGACCATTTCTCGGAATGGGCATTTACTTTTTATTGCAGGGGATTGGTTTTGCGAAAGTTCTTTCAGTTCTTTTATTCTTTTTGTTTGCTGTATTTTTTTATAAGGCATTTTTTATGAATGTGATTATTGATGAAGAAGGAGTTAAGTATCAAAGTCTATTTAGAAAGCAGTCTTTTGAATGGGCAGAACTACACGATGTATTAATCGTAGTTAGACAAAGGCGATCCGTTCCTGATTTCTATAAATTGAATGAGTGGTTCGATGCTGGATATAGTGGTAAAAGCTACTTTTTATTATTTAGAACAACAGATGCTTTTCCTGAGAACCCAATGTTTATGTTTAGCGCTCCGATGAGCTATCATTATATTAGTGTTCAGTATCGAAAAGGAATGGAGAAGATTATAAGAGAAAAGCTTAAATAGAATTTTGTATTATAATTTTATCGATGCAATATTAGTTTTTTTAACTATTTTTATGAAAAAATTAATATATGTTAGATAAAATTAAGTATGCGGCTACCCTCTCTATGTTAGGAGGTGTTAGTTTCTTTAAGTTAGTGCTATTAGGGCTTTGTAGTTTGGTAGTGACTTTTTCAGCAGGGTTTTTATTGCTAATTAATGCGTCAAAATATACCTCTCAAAAGGTAGAGTCTGATTTTTTCTTAGTTAGTTTATTTAAACTGTATCCACTTCAAACCCTTTTGTTATTGTTGATTATTGCAAGTGGTTTTGTCTTATTTAGCATTTCTGGTAAATACGCTATGCAAAAAGTTGCAAACAAAATTGTCAATGACAAGGCAGAGACTGCACTTTATCCAGTGCTGGACAAAGTTTTGAACAAGGCATTTGGCGGTATTGGTGAGGAAGAAAAAAGGAATATGTTTCAGAAGGGTGTAGACTTCTCGCTGGTACAAGTTAAAGCAGTTGACGCGGTCAAAAACGAGACTGAGAATAAATGGGTAAGAGGATTGCTTGTTTACGGCTTTGAAAAGTTGAGTATTGACGATATTCCTTTCAATGATCCCAATATTGATATACGGGATATAGTGAAAATTAAGGTTGTTGACTTTATCAAGGAAATGGCTGAACCAAGTAAAGGTTTGTTTTGGTATCTTGTTTTATATCATTGGATTGTATTGGGGATTATTATTTTTACGAGGTAAGACAAGTTAATCTGCAACTATACCTATTTGGTAAAAAAGAGAAGCATACATTACTTATAAAAATATAGAAATACAGCATTTAGTTATTTGCTCTATTCTAATTAGAGACCCTCTATTGCAACGCTGTTAGCTTGTAATAGAGGGTTTTTGTTTAGAGTTATCACAGATGCAAAAATTGGTGGTTCATTTTTTATGCCTTTAGTCTTGTTGCTCAGTCATCTGGTGTCTATTTGATGTGCAAGTTGGAGATTAAAGCGATTTTATATTTGAATCATAGAAAACAGAACTTATTTTAAAAGATAAAATGCTCGTTTACCAGATTGAAGTAAACTGTTTTTTTCTTTTGACTATCTATAAAAGTACTTTCTGTATCGAAAAGAACGTTTTTTCTACTTTGTTTGCAACAGGATTTGTTTTGTTTATAGCGTGGATTTTAAAATTTTTAATGTGTGTTCAATAGAAGAACAGAAAAAAGATTGTAGTCTTTAAGAGATTAATTTATTGGTGTTTGTTTATTCTAAGGAGTGAGTTTTAGCTGATCTATTAATGAAATCATCGAAAATGATGATCAAGTTGACAAATTAAAAAAAGCAGATTTGAATGCCTTATTAGAGGGTCTCGCTTGCACTATCTTCGGGATTCCTTGCGCTTTTCTTGGGGTTTTCTTGCCTAGAGGGCACTTTTCTCGAAGAAAGGTGCAAGAAAGGTGCAAGAAAACCCGAAGCAATACCCAAACACATTGGAACAAAATCATCGGTAGGGAGTCAATAGAGATGTGGAAGTAATAAACTGCTGGCTTGAAATGATTTCACCTTGTTTTGTGTGTTTCTTACACCAGGTTTGATTCTTTTTTTGGTGATTAAAACTCTGGTATTAGTTACACTTGTATCTATTTGTTTCAATACTCCTTTAGCACGCCCATGAGAATGCCATAGAGAGCAATGGCTTGTTGATACATGAACGATACATCGGAGATACGAATAGAAAGAAGCGAATTTTTGTTTTCGCTCTCTTTTTACTTTTGTTAGAAGTATAGTTTCCAGCTAAAGAAAGTTTATTAGTGTTTCTTGTCAAAGAATGAACTGAGTCGAAGTTTTATTTAAGATAGTATTTTAGGTAAGAGTTGCTCTCTAATAGAGATGTGATGTTGAGCTTTACAGGTGTAATTTCAATATTAGATGGGTTTTACGAAGAAAATAGGGATGTGTTAGGAGAATAAAATTGGCAGTTAATAGCGATTATGAGCAAATACAGTTTCACAAAAGCGATTACTTTGTTTGGAATAGGGGGACAATCAAGAAAAGATAGTATTTTTGTCAAGATAGAAATTAAGAAGAAATGAATATAGAAGATTTTATTTTTAATCAAGAAGTAGATAAGTCGACTGCACTACAGGGGACTTTTACATGGAGTGCACCGAGTAATATCGCATTGGTCAAATACTGGGGAAAGATAGGAGATCAGATACCTGCCAATCCTTCTTTGAGCTTTACGCTATCTGAGTGTAAGACGATTACATCTCTTGACTATAGAGTGAAATCTGAGAAGGGGATAAGCTTTGATTTGCTATTTGAAGGTAAGCCCAAAGAGGACTTTAAGCCCAAAGTGCAGAAGTTCTTTGAGCGTATAGTGAAGTATTGCCCTTATATAGAGGATTACCATTTCGCAATTGATACGAAAAATACCTTTCCGCACAGTTCGGGGATAGCGTCATCTGCATCAGGTATGGCTGCATTGGCTGTGAACGTGATGTCATTAGAGAAAGCGTTGAATCCCACTATGACAACTGCATATTTTGATCAAAAGGCGTCTTTTTTGGCGCGATTGGGTTCAGGAAGTGCTTGTAGAAGTATTTCAGGAAGTATCGTTGTATGGGGTGAACAAGCAGAAGTGTCAGGTAGTTCTAACTTGTATGGGGTAGATTTTCCCTATGAAGTACATCCTAAGTTCAAATCCTTTTGCGATGTAATTTTATTAGTTGACAAAGGAGAGAAAAAGGTATCGAGTACAGTTGGTCACAATTTGATGAATAATCATCCTTATGCAGAAAAGCGATTTGAACAAGCTCATGTTAATTTGAGTGAGTTGAAAAAGATTTTGATAGAGGGTAATATTAATGGCTTTGTGTCGTTAGTAGAAAGTGAAGCTTTAACACTTCATGCGATGATGATGACCTCTATGCCTTATTTTATTTTAATGAAGCCAAACACACTTCAGATCATTGAGAAAATATGGGCTTTCAGAGAAAAAACGGCAATACCTGTGTGCTTTACTTTAGATGCTGGGGCAAATGTCCACGTTTTGTTTCCAAAAGAAGATAAAGATTTTGTGATGACTTTTATTAGACAAGAATTGGCTCTTTTATGTCAAAACCAGCAATTTATTGTAGATGAAATTGGTTTTGGCGCAGAACAAATAAAATAATTTTGTATCTTTATGTAATGGTATATTTATTGCCTATATTATAAACTAAAAAATTTTGGTTATGAAAAATTTGGTGAAAATATTCGGAATAGTGTTAGGTACTGTCTTGATTGGACAAGTATCTTATGGTCAAGAATTAGTTGAAGATCAGAACCCAAACTATAGAAATAGTATGTATAAATATGTTGCAATTAAAGACTCATTGACTACAACTTTGAGTACTACGGTTCAGGATACATATAAGGCATACGATTGGTATGAGGCTAAGCAAGAGCGAAAAGCGCAACGTAAATTGTGGAAACACGAGGAGCGAATGGCACGAGCTAAGTATGGTAGAAATCACTATTACTCTGATTACTATGGTAATAGTTATGGTGGGTACTATAATGGATACAATAGCGGATGGAATTGGAACTGGTTAAGACCAAGTATTGGTTTTAAAACAGGTAACTGGTTCTTCTCAATTTAAAATAAATAGCTAAACGAAAAATAAAATAAGAAAATTATGCAGATGAAACGTATTGCATTAGCAGCAATCTTAGCAGTGTCAGGATTGTTTATCTCGTCTTGTGGACGTCAAGTAACAAGAGTAAGTACTGATGAAACTATTGATATTAGTGGAAGATGGAATAACTCTGATTCGAGAGAAGTTGCGCAACAAATGACAAAACAAGTATTAGAAGGGCCTTGGATTTATAATTATCAAGATGAGAACGAAGGGAAAAGACCTGTAGTGATTGTTGGTATGGTTTACAATAAAAGTCACGAGCATATTGAAGCTGAAACTTTTGTAAAGGATGTAGAGCAAGCGTTTATTCAGTCACAAAGAGTACGTTTAGTACAAGGTGGTAAAAAACGCGAGGAACTTAGAGGAGAGAGAGCTGATCAACAAACAAATGCATCAGTATCTTCAATGAAAAAATTTGGACTTGAACAAGGTGCAGACTTTATGTTGCAAGGTTCAATTAACTCAATAGTTGATTCTCACAAAAAACAAAAAGTGGTTTATTATCAAGTTAATTTAGAGTTAACTAATATTCAAACAAATGAAGTGGTTTGGGTAGGAGATAAGAAAATCGCTAAATATGTAAAACGTTAATAAATAGACATTCATGGTTTTAAATAGAACCATAAGTATATTACAAAGAACATCAGTGCTTTTTGCGCTGATGTTCTTCGTGTTTGGATGTGCATCATATCACGATAGAATAACTGATTACTATAAGAAGGTAGGTGCAGGTGATTACGTTGAGGCTGAAAAGTCATTAGATAAGAATGCCTTAGTAAAGAAAGATCGAAACAAGCTTTTATATCTTATGGAGAAAGGTAGGTTAGCCCACCTTCAAGGAGAGTATGCTAAGAGTAATAATTATCTGAACGAAGCGGATTTATTGATTGAGGATGCGGTTAAAAGTGTCGGAGATGTTGCTGTCGGCTTATTCTTAAATTCAATGTCTCAAAGTTATAAAAGTGAGGAGTTTGAGATTTTTATGTTGCATTATTACAAGGCATTGAATTATTTGTTTTTAGGAGAAACTCAAGAAGCTGTCGTTGAAGCAAGAAGAATTTCTCTGCAAAATTACGCTCAAGGAGATAAGTATAAAGACAAGACTACTCGCTATTCGAAAGATGCTTTTTCGCTAATTCTTCAGGGGTTGATTTACGAACATGCAAAAAATTACAATGATGCATTTATTGCTTATCGCAATGCAGTGGAAGTTTTTAAATCTGCTCAAGGTTCTTATTACGGTGTGAGTACGCCAAGAGCTTTAAAGATGGATTTATTGCGCATGGCTTATAATCTTGGGTTTACTGGCGAATTAAATGCTTATCAAAAGGAATTCAACTTAAAGTATAATCCTAAAGAGGAAAGTGAAGGAGGAGATTTAGTTATTTTTTGGGAAAATGGTATGGCTCCTATAAAAACGGAAGAGAATATCGTTTTCACTCTTGTAAAAGGTGAAAAGGGAGGACTGTTTTTTACAAATGCTCTTGGAATTATGATTCCTGTTAGTTTAAATATTTCTGGAGGGACTACATTGAATGATGTTCACAGTTTGAATATTGCCTATCCAAAGTATATTGTGCAACAGCCACCTTATTTTAAGGCCTTAGCGAAATCGAATGACTACAACTATTCTTTTGAATTGGTTGAAGATATTGATGCTTTAGCTGTAATGACTTTAAAAGAAAGAGCAGGAAAAGAATTAGGTGATATTTTAACGCGTATGGCAGTTAAAAAAGCAGCTGAATACGCATTGAAAGCAGCAGCAAAATCCAATGGAAAAGACGGAGAGGCAAATGCAGTTCTGGAAGGTATTGGATTCGGAGTACAGTTGTTTAATATGTTTTCAGAGAAAGCAGATACCAGAAACTGGCAAACTTTGCCAGCAAAAGTAAATTATACGCGTATTCCTCTAAAAAAAGGAGAAAATGTAATCAATGTTGAAATGGAACGTCCTACAGGACAACGTTCAACATATAGTATAACCGTTTATGGTACTGGAGGTGTTCAGTTTCATAACTTTGCAACAATGAGGTAAGTATGATTGTAAATAAAGTGTGTACACATTGTAAACAGGAGATAGAATGTAAAGTTGATCAGATTGCTGATTGTGATTGCAGTAAGGTTGAGGTGAGCAATGATACACGTCTTTTTTTGAAACAGACCTATCACAAGTGTTTGTGTAATACCTGTCTTGAAAATATCAATGATTTAGTTGCTCAAGCAAAAGGAAAAGATTTTCCCAAAAGGCGAAGTGAGATGATTGAAGGAGTACATTATTATATCGAAAACGGGTATTTTGTATTTACAGAACTGTATCATTTAATGAAAGGGTATTGCTGTCAAAACGGCTGTAGACATTGTGTTTATGGCTTTAAGAATAGATATTTATAAAAATCCAATTGAAAAAATAACTAAGTGTATAATATTGCTTATTTTTGCATTGAAAAAAAAATCGTAAAGTAACTATGAAAGGACCTTTATTTTATTCAAAAATTCTTCTGTTCGGTGAATATGGAATTATAAAAGATTCAAAGGGATTGTCTATTCCTTATAATTTTTATAATGGAGCTTTGAAGGTTGAAGATAATCTGGAAGGATTTGCTTTAAAGTCAAATGCAAGTTTAAAGAACTTCGCTTTGTATTTAAAGGATTTACAAGAAGCTGAACCGACATTAGTACAGTTTGACATTGATGCTCTTTTAGTAGATATTAATAGAGGTTTGTATTTCGATTCCAGTATTCCTCAAGGATATGGAGTAGGAAGTAGTGGGGCTTTGGTTGCGGCAATTTACGATCAGTACGCAAAGGATAAGATTACAGTTCTTGAAAATTTGACTAAGGACAAGTTGTTGATCCTTAAAGGAATATTCGGTAAGATGGAAGCTTTTTTTCATGGAACAAGTTCTGGTTTAGATCCTTTGAATAGTTATCTGAGTTTACCAATCTTGATTAATTCAAAAGACAATATTGAGCCTACTGGTATCCCTTCTCAAAGTGTTGATGGTAAGGGGGCTGTGTTTTTAATAGATAGCGGTATTGTAGGCGAGACAGCTCCGATGATTACTATCTTTATGGAAAAGCTAAAAGATCAAGGTTTTAGAAACGTATTAAAAGAGCAGTTCATTAAACATACGGACGAATGTGTTGAGAGTTTCTTAAAAGGTGATTTTAAAAACCTTTTTTCAAATACCAAACAACTTTCTGCTGTTGTCTTTAATCATTTTAAACCTATGATTCCTGAGAAGTTTCATCAAGTATGGCAAAAGGGAATTGAAACAAATGATTATTATTTAAAACTTTGTGGATCAGGTGGAGGGGGATATATCCTTGGATTTACTCCTGATATCGAAAAAGCAAAAGAATCATTGAAAGAATATGAATTGGAAGTAGTTTATCAATTCTAAAGAAATAAAATAAAAGTTCTAACCTTTCGCAATCGCGAAATAAACAGGCAATTCACTTAATGTTATCTAGGAAAAATAAAATACTCTTAGCTAAAATATTCAGCTTGTTCTCTGTTGTGAGAGGTTATAACATTTTGATTATTGTTATTGCGCAATATCTTGCATCAATCTTTATTTTTGCTCCTGAAAAAAGAGCATTAGATGTTATTTTAGATTGGAGACTCTTTCTGATTATTTTCGCGTCTTCGTTGGCAATTGCCGGTGGGTATATTATCAATAATTTTTACGATGCAGAGAAAGATTTGATTAACAGGCCAATAAAATCTATGTTAGATCGCCTTGTTAGTCAAGCTACTAAATTAAGAGTTTATTTTGCTCTTAACTTTATTTCTGTTTTATTGCTGATACCCGTTTCTATTCACGCTTCTATTTTCTTTGCGGTATATATTTTCTTACTGTGGTTTTATTCTCATAAGTTGAAGAAGTACCCCTTAGTAGGTAATTTGACTGCTTCTTTATTAGCTATGTTGCCTTTTTTTGGTATATTAATGTACTTTCAATCTTATTATATTGGAATATTTATTCATGCGTTCTTTTTGTATATTCTTATTTTAATACGAGAGTTGCTAAAAGATATGGAAAATATTAAAGGTGATTTTGCAAACGATTACCAAACGATACCTGTTCGATTTGGTGAAAGTGTGGTTAAGCAGGTGGTTAGTGTGTTAGTTTTAATCGCTTTTATTCCGATTTACGTTTTGGTTAGCTATTTGGATATAGGATATATGAACTACTATTTCTATTTAAGCTGTACGGTATTAATCGTGTTTTTGATCATGCTTTGGAAGGCCAATTCAGTATCCGAATATCACAAACTTCACATTAGTTTGAAATTGTTAATCTTGTTAGGTGTATTTTCAATCATGTTAATTAAACCTGATGTTTTAGTTAGTGGTAAGATACTATTAGAAGAAACTTTGTAAGTTTGCACCCTATTTTTAGAAACATTCTTTAATAGAGAATTAGTTTAACTATCTTTGCAAAAATAATTTAATATGAATAACGGTAAGTCAAATTCGAGAAATAATAATAAATCTACTCGTAGTGGTGGTGGTAATACCGATAAGAAGAAGACCTTCAAGCAAGGTGGTAGCAGTGATGGAAAGAAGTTGTATGGGAAATCGAATAAGCCATTTGACAAAAAACCTAAAGTTATAAAACAAGTAAAAGAGTCTGATGAGATTCGTTTAAATAAGTATATCGGTAATTCAGGTGTTTGTTCAAGACGTGAAGCTGATATCTATATCGTTTCGGGAAATGTAAAGGTAAATGGTGAAGTGGTTACGGAATTAGGTTATAAAGTGAAGCCTAATGATGTTGTTAACTTTGACGGTACTGTTATTACCCCTGAAAAAAGAGTATATGTGTTGTTGAATAAGCCTAAGGGATTCTCTACAATTAACGAGGAAGTTGTAAGCCCTGAGAATGTATTGTCATTAGTAAAAGGAGCTGCAAATTATCCAATTGTACCTGTAGGACGTATGGATAAGTCAACACTTGGATTAATGTTGTTTACAAACGATACAGCTCTTATTCAGAAGCTTAATTCTCCTGAGCAGCGTTCTTCTAAAATGTATCAAGTAACTATTGATAAGAACTTGAAGTACGAAGACTTAGAAAAGATACAAAAAGGTGTTTACATTGACGAAAGACGTGTATTCGTTGAGGAGGTTGCTTATGTAGCAGACCAGCCTAAAACTGAGATTGGAATTAAATTGAAAGCATCTAACGTAAAGTTGGTTCGCGCAATTTTCGAAAGTTTAGATTACAATGTGATTAAACTTGATCGCGTGATGTATGGTCCTTTGACAAAGTGGAATTTGCCAAGAGGTAAATGGAGATTCCTTACAGAAGAAGAAGTTAGAAACCTTAAGAATGGCTAATTCTTAATCGTTTTTGTGATATATAAAAGCTCGCTTGTAAAGGCGAGCTTTTTTTATTTTAACTGTAATGATATTCCGTGAACGAGTATCAGAGATTATCGGTGTTACTCTTTGTTGAACCCAGATTAGGCAAACGAAAAGTAATTGTACAAAATAACTTTGAATTAGTGAGTAGAGCCTACCATAGTAAGGTTTTAGAACTAATACAAGAGATATGAATTAGAATTGCTTTGTAGTATTTGACTAATGAATCTGGGTTCAAACTCCGTTTTTTGGGTTAGTAAGTTAAGTGTTACTCCTGTTGTGAAATATCAATTGATTTTCACTCATAAAAAAAGTGAACAGACGCCTGTCTATTCACTTTAATATTTAGATTGAAAGTGTTTATTTATTGTAAGTACGCAGGAAGTTCCATAGGTACTTCCATTAATAAGACTTGACTATTTTTACTTGCTTTGATAGAGAAAGATTCCTTTTCGTCAAAACCAATCGCATCTCGTCTGTGTAGAACATCTTCTTCTATGCTTATTTCGCCTTCTAATACAAATAGGAATATGCCATTTGATTTGTCTTTTAATTCGTAACGTAGTTCTCTGTCTTGATCTAAATCAGTGAGATGAAACCAAGCATTCTGGTGAATCCAAACCCCTTTGTCGTCTGGGTTAGGCGATAGTATTTGATCCCATTGATTTGCTCGATCCTCTTTGTTTAGCTTAAGTTGATCGTAACGTGGTTTTACATTTAGTTTATTTGGAAATAGCCAGATTTGTAGGAATTGTGAGGCGTTAGTTTCATCTGGATTAAACTCACTGTGATTAATACCTGTTCCTGCACTCATCACTTGAATTTCTCCTGTGTTTATAATAGTGCCGTTTCCCATGCTGTCTTTATGTGATAGACTGCCATTTAGCGGAATAGAAATGATTTCCATATTCTCATGTGGATGTGTTCCAAATCCCATTCCAGGAGCTACATAATCGTCATTTAAAACTCGAAGAACACCAAAGTGTATTCTCTCGTTGTTTTGGTAATTTGCGAAGCTAAAAGTATGATATGATTTTAGCCAACCGTGGTTAGCATATCCTCTACTGTCAGCTCTAAATATAAGTTTGTTGTTCATAATTTTACCCTTTTAAATTCACTTACAAAGTTAAGATATGTTCCCTCATACCAACTTAATATAGGTTAAGAAGGAGGTAGTCATCCGAGAAGAAATAAAAAAGAGTAACTTTCTAAGTTACTCTTTTTAAATTATCTTGTTAAACTGTAATATTCTTTAATAATATCATCTCTAAAGTCAGGATGAGCAATATTGGCTAAAGCATGTACCCTTTGGTCAATAGTCTTTCCTCGGAGATCTGCAACTCCATATTCTGTTACAATAAATTGTGCGTGTGCTCTTGACGTGACTACACCAGCGCCAGGTTTAAGAGTGGGAACAATTTTATTTTCACCTTTCTTAGTTGTAGCGGATAGAGCGATAATAGCTTTACCTCCCTCGCTCATTGTGGCTCCACGCATAAAGTCTACTTGACCGCCCACACCTGAGTATAATCGGTGTCCAATAGAGTCAGCAACTATTTGACCAGTAAGGTCAATTTCTACAGCAGAATTAATGGCAACTACTTTAGGGTTTTGTCTAATGACAAAAGGATCATTGGTATAGCAAGATTCTCTTAATTCAAAGAAAGGATTATTGTCAATATACTTATATAAGCGTTCTGTACCAACACAGAAAGTAGAAGTCGCTTTTCGATTCGTTGTTACTTGTTTAGAACAATCAAGTGCTCCTGCCTCAATGAGGTCAATCACTCCATCAGCAAACATTTCGGTATGTAGTCCTAAGTGTTTGTGATTTCTAAGTTTAAGTAAAACTGCTTCGGGAATTGAGCCAATTCCCATTTGTAATGTACTGCCGTCGTCAATCATTTCAGCGATAAAACTGCCTATCTTATCTTCAGCGTCACTAATAGTTGAACTATACTCTGTAAGAATAGGGGTGTCATGATGTACTAAAACGTCAATTTGAGATAGGTGTAAAGTAGCATCACCAAAAGTACGCGGTAAGTAGTTGTTTACTTGTGCAATAACTAACTTAGCTGTTTCTATTGCTGCAGGTTCAGCTACAACTGATGGTCCTAATGAACAAAAACCATTAGCATCAGGCGTTGATACTTGAAGGAGTACGACATCTAAAGGAACTAATCCACTTCTAAATAGCTTTGGTAGTTCACTCAAAAACACTGGTGTATAACTGCCATTGCCTGCTTTGATTGTATGTCTTACATTTCCACCAATGAAAAAGGAATTTACCTTAAAGCTCTCTTTGTATTTGGGGTCAGCATATGGTGCTGATCCCAGCGTGTGTATATGAGAAAATTCAACGTTTTTTAACTCGTCAGCTCTCGCAATAATTGCATCTATTAAGTGATTGGGAGTAGAGGCTACCGAGTGTAAGTATATTCGGTCATTTGATTTTATCAATTTGGCTGCTTCTACTGCTGTCAGGTGTTTCATTGTAGTGTTTTAATAATGTTAATACTGTTGTAGCGGTTAATAGATTAGCTGGACTAAATTACGCTTTTGCTTTTGATAGCCAAAGCAAAAACTATATCTATTCATTTTTTTCATTGAATCTAAAAACGTAATTTTGTAACACTAAAAAAATACAAGGTATGATTATTCCAAAAACTCCAGAAGAAATTGAGTTGATGAGACAAAGTGCCCTATTAGTTTCAAAAACATTAGGGATGCTCGCAACGGAACTAAAGCCAGGAGTAACGACTTTAGAATTAGATAGAAAAGCGGAAGAATTTATTAGAGATCACGGTGCTGTGCCTGGATTTAAAGGACTTTATGGTTGTCCATCTTCTATTTTGACAAGTGTAAATGAACAAATCGTACACGGATTACCTACCGATAAACCTATTGTAGAAGGGGATATCGTTTCTATTGACTGTGGTACTGTTATGAATGGTTTTTATGGAGATCATGCATATACATTTGAAGTTGGTGAAGTTGCACCAGAAGTAAAGAAGTTATTACAAATCACAAAAGAATCTCTATACGTGGGTATTCGTGAGTTCCGAATTGGAAATCGCGTGGAAGATGTAGGTAGTGCTATTCAAAGATATTGCGAGGCTGAAGGATATACTGTTGTTCGCGAGTTAGTAGGTCACGGACTGGGTAGAAAAATGCACGAAGATCCTGAAATGCCAAACTACGGTAAGCCTGGTAGAGGGAAGAAATTTATCGAAGGACAAGTAGTTGCAATTGAACCTATGATTAATTTAGGTACTCGCAACATCAAGCAATTAAACGATGGCTGGACTATCGTTACTCGTGATGGAAAGCCTTCTGCGCATTTTGAACACGATGTAGCTATGGTTAATGGAAAGCCTGAATTGTTATCTACTTTCCAGTATATCTATCAAGCATTGGGTATTGTGAGTAACGAAGAGGATGAGTTTAGAGCTAAACCTTTAGTGCTTTAATTCTCCTTAATTCTTTTATGAAGAAATTATTCAAAACGATATTGAACATTGTACCTCGGCCGATTTTAATTCGGCTGAGTTATATTGTTCGCCCTGTTTTGGCTTTATATCTTAAAGGCAGTCGTTATACTGACCCAATAGATGGTAAAAGCTTTCGTTCGTTTTTGCCTTATGGTTATGCTACACAACGTCATAACGTACTTTCTCCAAGTACACTTTCTTTAGAAAGACACCGCCTTTTATGGCTTTATTTAAAGAGTGAAACAGATTTTTTTACTGCTTCAAAAACTGTACTTCATTTTGCTCCTGAGCAAGCTTTCTACAAAAGATTTAAGAAACAGGCTAATCTGTCGTATACTACAACTGATTTAGAATCTCCTTTGGCCGATGTAAAGGCTGATATATGTAATCTTCCCTTTGAAGATGATAGTTTTGATGTCATCCTTTGTAATCATGTATTAGAACATATACCTGATGATACTAAGGCGATGCAAGAATTATATCGCATTTTAAAACCTGGTGGTATGGGGATTTTTCAAATACCTCAAGACTTATCACGTGAAGTGACTTTTCAAGACGACTCTATTACAGACCCAAAAGAGCGTACACGTATTTTTGGACAGTATGATCACGTTAGGGTTTATGGGCGTGATTACTTTGACAAACTTAGAGCTATAGGTTTTCAAGTTGAAGAAGTATATTACACAGATAAGCTAACTGCTGAGCAAATCGACAGGTATTGTTTAGCGGCTGGAGAGATCATTCCAGTGTGTTATAAAACAATATAATCCTATTCATTGCAAAGGTGATTTTACAACCTTTTTTTATTCAATAGTACTAGTTTGCATCATCTCCTTATGTATAGTTGTTAGCTTAGGACCAATGTCTTTTCGATTCCTTTGATATTTCAGTATCTTCGTTTGCGAATAATAAAAAAGAGATACGATGATAGATACAGTAATATTTGACATGGACGGTACGTTAATTGACTCTGAGAAATTCTGGCAACAAGCAGAAAGGGAGGTGTTTACTGAACTTGGTGCTGTCTGGGAAGAAGAAATTGCACATCAAACGACTGGTAAAACTGTTCGTGAAGTAACGGAATTATGGTATAGTATGTACCCATGGGAAGGTAAGACATTTGAGGAGGTTGAAAAGGCTGTTATTGATCGTGTAGGGGAGTTAATACAGGAACAAGGAGAAGCAAAAGTAGGCGTAGTTGAAACGTTGAAATTCTTGAAACAGAATGGGATCAAGATAGGATTAGCAACTAACTCAACTGTGGGGTTAATTGATGTAGCTGTAGATAAACTTAATATTAGAAGTTACTTTGAAACATTGGTTTCTGCTTTTGAGGTACCTAATGGCAAACCCGCTCCAGATGTGTACTTAAAAGCTGCTGCAAATTTAGGTTCTTTGCCTATTCATTGCGCTGCTGTTGAAGATTCAATTACGGGATCTCAATCTGGTCGTAATGCTGGAATGACTGTAATTGCGATTCCCGATAACCTTCCATACGACGATGAGCGATTTAACTTTGTAGATTATAAGTTACACAGCATGTTGGATTTCGAAAAAGTAATCAGTCCTATTTTAAAAAAATAGTATCTTAGGGTTTTAAATAGATCATCATGCTTTCAAAAATCTCTATTCTCTTGTGTACTTTGTTTACGGTGGTATCCATGGGACAAGTTCCTCAAAATATTACTGTAGATTATATTAAGTCGGCCTCGTTTATGAGGGGAAATCAATCGACATTTCCCCATTTTAGATTAGGAGAGAGTTTTACATTAGAATTTGATGACTTATATGGAGATGAAAGCAACTATTATTATAGAGTAAAAGCTTATAATTACGATTGGACCCCTTCTAAGTTGAGGACGATTGAGTATATCGATGGAATGGATAATCAGCGTATACGCAGTTATGAAAACTCGTTTAATACCTTACAAGATTATACGCATTACAGTTTGACTTTGCCCAATTCCCAATATAAGATCACCAAGAGTGGTAATTATGCCTTAGAGATTTACGACGATCAAAATGAGGTTGTCATCCGAAGAAAGTTTGTCTTGTATGAGGATAATGCCAAGGTGTCTTTACAAGTAAAAAGGACAAGAAACTTGGACTTTTACGATTCGAAACAGCGCTTGGAGTTCAGTGTCCCTATGGGAGAAGCTGAGTATCAGAACCCCATGAAAAATATTAAAGTTGCAATCTTTCAGAATGGCAGATGGGATAGCTTTTTACACAATATTGCACCTCAGTATATTATTGGAACAGACTTGGTTTACAAATATGATGAGGAAACACAGTTCTGGGGAGGTAATCAGTATTTGAATTTCGACAACAGCGATATTCGACAAGTGAACAATATGATTGGAGCGACAAATGTAACGAATGGTATTTATAATACATATTTGCATATCAATGAGAGTAGAAGGGCAAAGGTGTATACGTATTTTCCCGATTTGAATGGTCACTTTTATCCTCGTATGATTAACCAGTATAAGAAGGTTTCGACGGAGGGAGAGTATAGCTGGGTTTATTTTTCGTATAGTCCAGAGTTAGATATGCCTGAGAATACCGATTACTACGTTACGGGAATGTTTAATGATTACGAGTTGACATCAAGTAATAAGTTGGTGTATAATGAGGAGAAAGATGTCTATGAGAAGGCGATATTAATTAAGCAAGGGTTCACTAACTTCAATTACACAGCAACTGTTGATCGAAAGGTTGCTCCAGAGTGGAATGCAGATGGTAATTTTGCATTGACAACCAATACTTACCAAGTAATAGTGTATTACAGAGGAAGTATCGATCTATATGATCGTGCAATAGGCTACGGATTTATCAATGCACAAGATATTACAAACTAACAATGTGCAAAATGCGAATGGTTTTCTGATAATTTGCAGTGATTAAAATTGTGATATTGTTATTAAAAAAGCGTATATGTTTAATATAATTTACTTTTAAAGCTTTTTAACTCTAAAAATTGGGGATTCTGCTATAAAATGATTAGTTTTGATGTATCAATTAGCAATAATTATGATTACGAAGGTAACCAAAGGTGTGAAGATATCTATAAAAACGGCTTATGAAGGTAGTTTTTATAGAAAAAAGAAGCTTAGTTATGCTTTTACTTATGAAATAACTATTGAAAATCACTCTGATGCAATCATACAGATAGACTCTCGTTTTTGGAAGATTTTTGACTCTACTAACGGATTTGAGTTTGTGCAAGGAGAAGGGATAGTTGGACAGCAACCTATATTGTATCCTGATGATTCACATACCTATCGAAGTGGGTGTGTTCTGGAGTCTACTATGGGAACTATGGAGGGAAATTATACCGTAAATAACTTATTGGATAATTCTACATTTAAAGTTTTAATTCCGCGTTTTCAATTAATAGCACCATTCAGTATGAACTAAATACTGTTGCTTTTAAAGGAGATAAGCGAAATATCTTCCTTTATTTTTATTTATATTTGTAATCATTCAATTTTTAATAAACTACTTAAACATAACAAATATGCCAAAAGGAATCTATAATGTTCCAAAAGCTGTAAATGAGCCTGTAAAATCATACGCTCCTGGAACTACAGAGAGAGAGTTGACGTTGAACTCTTTTAAAGAGCAATACAATTCTCAAGTTGATATCCCATTATATATTGGTGGAGAAGAAATCAGAACTGGAAATACAAAAGATTTATTTCCTCCTTTTGATCACAAACATAAATTAGGTGTTTATCACCAAGCAGATAAAGCATTAGTAGAAAAAGCTATTGCTACAGCTTTAGAAGCAAAGAAGAAATGGGCTGCTATGCCATGGGAGCACAGAGCTTCGATTTTCTTAAAAGCTGCTGAATTATTAGCAGGTCCTTACCGTGCTAAGATTAATGCTGCTACAATGATCGCTCAAGCGAAAACATTACATCAAGCTGAAATTGACTCTGCATGTGAGTTTATTGACTTCTTGAGATTCAATGTAGAATATATGACTCAGATCTATGCTGAACAACCAACTTCAACAGATGGTGTTTGGAATAGATTAGAGCACAGACCATTAGAGGGATTTGTTTATGCAATTACACCATTTAACTTTACTGCAATTTCGGGTAACTTACCGTCTTCAGTTGCAATGATGGGGAACGTAGTTGTATGGAAACCTTCTGCTACTCAAATTTACTCTGCAAGAGTAATTGTTGAGGTATTCAAACAAGCTGGTTTACCTGATGGTGTAATCAATGTTGTTTATGGAGACTCAGCTATGATTACTGATACTTTGTTAGCAAGCCCTGATTTTGCTGGTATTCACTTTACTGGATCAACAGGTGTGTTTAACAGTATGTGGAATAAAATTGGTCAAAATATCAATAACTATAAAACATACCCTCGTATCGTAGGAGAAACAGGAGGAAAGGATTACGTTTTAGCGCATCCATCTGCTTGTCCAAAAGAAGTAGCTGTTGCTCTTACAAGAGGTGCTTTTGAATACCAAGGACAAAAGTGTTCTGCTGCATCAAGAGCTTACATTCCTGCTTCATTATGGGATAAAGTAAAAGATTTTATGGCAGCTGATTTAGCTACTATTAAAATGGGATCACCAGAAGATCCAACAAATTACGTTTCTTCAGTTATCTCTGAAAGCTCTTTTGATAAGTTAGCAAAAGCAATAGACCAAGCAAAAGCGGCAAGTGATGCTGAAGTAATCTTAGGTGGTAAATATGACAAATCGGTTGGTTATTTCATTGAACCAACTGTAATTTTGACTTCAAATCCTAAGTACGATACGATGCAGACTGAATTATTCGGACCTGTATTAACTATCTATGTGTATGAAGATGCTAAATGGACAGAAACATTAAAATTAGTAGACGAAACTTCTGCTTACGCATTAACAGGTGCAATTTTCTCTAAATGCCGTTATGCAATTGTTGAGGCTACTGAAGCATTAGTAAACTCAGCTGGTAACTTCTACATTAATGATAAACCAACTGGAGCTGTGGTTGGTCAACAACCTTTTGGTGGAGCAAGAGCTTCAGGAACTAACGATAAAGCTGGTTCAGTATTGAACTTATTACGTTGGGTTTCTCCAAGAACAATTAAGGAAACTTTTGTTCCTGCAACTGATTATAAATATCCTTTCTTAGGATAATATAATATATTAAAGGCGGTTGCAACTGTTGCTAACCGCCTTTTTTTATTAACACTTAGATTCAATTCAGTGCTTTTTATTGGGAATGTATAATTATTGTTATTATACTACTTAAGTAAGAATACACTAACTATTTTGCTTTTATCTTTTTTCGACAATAGAGAAAAGTCCCTTTTTATTAGGATCGTTTTTTAAGAGACTATTAAACCATAACCACTTATTAAACGACTGATTAAAAATATATCATCTATTTTGCTTTTATTATTTTTCGAATACTGAAAAATGATCCTTTTTATTTTAAAGTACTGGGTTATAATTATTAATTAAAAATAGTATAACTCATGTTTAAAAAATTAATTGACAATAAACAATTAGTCATTAATCCCCCTGTATTTATTACCTCTATTTTATTGATTATATCTCTAATAGCGGTTTGTTTGATTTTTCCAAATAAGGTAGGTGGATGGTTTCACGTGGCTCAATTAGCTGTTACCGAGAATTTCGGATGGTTTTTTGTAATCACTGTTAATATAATTTTGATTTTCGCGCTGTATTTAGCCTTTAGTAAGTTTGGAAGTATTCGCCTTGGAGGAGATGAGGCTGAACCAGAGTTTAGTCGTCCTTCGTGGTTTGCTATGCTATTTAGTACAGGTATGGGAATTGGAATTATGTTCTTTAGTATTGCAGAGCCTGTTTCCCATTTCTTTAATCCACCAAGAGCAGTTGATGGCGATATTGAAGCTGCAACTCAAGCTATGGAATTTACGGGTCTTCACTGGGGATTGCACGCTTGGGCTATTTATGCAATGGTAGGTCTTGCATTAGCTTTTTTTGGTTTCAATAGAAAACTCCCAATGACTTTCCGTTCTTTATTTTATCCTTTCTGGGGAGAAAAGATACACGGTTGGTGGGGACATATTATTGATATCTTATCGACTTTAGCTACTGTTTTTGGATTGTCTACTTCTTTAGGTTTAGGTGTAACACAGATCTCAGCTGGTCTTAGCTATTTATACGGATGGGAAATCACGCCAGGTATCCAAGCTATTATTATCATCGGAGTAATTGGTATTGCTACTATATCCGTATTCTCTGGATTGGATAAAGGGGTTAAATTGTTGAGTAACGCCAATATGTATATAGCATCAGGTTTTATGCTATTGATTTTCATTTTGGGGCCTACTTTGTTTATTCTGAAAGGATATGTACAAAATACAGGAGCATATTTGGCTAATTTTATTGACATTAGTACTTGGAATGACACTTATCAAGGATCAGGTTGGCAGAATTCATGGACCATATTTTATTGGGCATGGTGGATTGCTTGGTCTCCATTCGTAGGTAGTTTTATTGCTAGAATCTCAAAAGGGCGTACAATTAAAGAGTTTATTCTCGGTGTATTAATTGTGCCAGGGTTGATTACGCTATTGTGGATGAACGTTTTTGGAGGAAGTGCTTTAGATACTATATTGTCGGGAGATTTAACAATGGTTACTGCTGTTAAGGAAGATATCTCTACTGCTTTGTTTGTGTTTTTAGAGAATTTCCCAATGACTAAGTTTTTGTCAATTATAGCAATTATTCTAATATTCTCTTTTTTCATTACATCTTCAGATTCAGGTTCTTTAGTAGTAGATAATATTACTTCAGGTAGCTATGGAAAATCACCTGTATGGCAAAGAGTCTTCTGGTCTTTTGCTCAAGGATTCATTGCGATTGTCCTACTATGGGGTGGAGGATTAGATGCCTTACAAACTGCTGTTATTATTACGGGATTACCTTTTGCTGTGATTTTGATAGTGATGTGTTATAGTTTACAGAAAGGTTTAAAAGAGGAGATGAATAAGAGAGATAAGAAATTAAAATCTAAACAAGAAAAGAGTTATAAGGATATTATCTCTGACTTATTAGATGAACAACAAAATAACTAATTATGACGACAGATAAAGCTTTACATATTTTGGTCGGAATCGACTTGTCAGAAATGGATCAGCACTTGATTGACTATATGGGTGTTTTAGATCATATTTTGAATATTGAGAAAATTACGTTTATACACAATTTAAAATTAGGTGAGTTGCCAAAAGAACTTGTGCAACCAGAAAGAATTGAGTTACTTAAAACTCGTATTGCAGAGAAAGTGAAACGCATGATAGGAAGTACAAGTGCGACTTATCAATATGAAGTACAAGTTCACTGTGAAAGTTATTCGGAAGTAGCTTTTATGAATATCACCAAGAAGCATCCCTTTGATTTGTTGGTGTTGGGTAATAAGCAAGAGTTAGAAGGGAATGGTGGATTAGCAGATAAGTTGGTGCGCATTATTCCTGCAGCAACGCTTCTTGTGCCAGAGACATATCAAACGCCTGTAACTACAATTATTGATGCTATTGACTTTTCGCGTTATACATCATTGATTATGGGGTGGGCAGATCGCTTCAAAAATAATTCTAAAGGACAAAAGATTGTGCATTCAGCAGTACACGTTTCTAAGTTTTATTGGGGATTCTATCCTACGATGACTGAAAAAGAATGGGAGAAGGCAACGAGAGAAGATATAAAGGAGAAACAAGATAAATGGAATAAGAAGTATGCAAACTATTCTGATATTGAGATTGTGCCTGCAGAGGACAAAAATATATCAGCCTCACTTATTCAGTACGCAAGAAGAAAGAAAGCAGATTTGATGATCTTAGGAGTAAAGGGATCTACTGGTATTAAGGAGATCTTCTTGGGAAGTGTTGCAAACCATTTGTTGCACAGACCTACTAATACCTGTTTGCTATTTGTAAAAGCTCCAAAGGCTTAATTTTTTGATTGAGGTAAGGTATGGCATTTTATGCGAGGTACTTGCTGCCTCAAAGAGAACAAGTATTACTTATTGTTCTATTCTCTATTTTAGACATTAAAAAAACCGATCAGATGATCGGTTTTTTATTATCCTTTATATTTAAGAGGAAGATAAACTACTTTTTTTGTATCAAAGAATTCGTTGTCAAAAATATTCTTTAAGTCAAATTGCACTGCTTTAGGGAAGTTTTGGAGTTCCTCTGTTAAGTCCCCTCCTTTTAGGTATAGGATACCATTATCAAATTCGTGTATGTTTTCTTTTTTGGTTTTGTGTCTTATCCAACTTACAAAATCAGGCATATTTGTAACAGCTCTACTGACAATGAAGTCAAACTTTTCGTCAATATTTTCAGCTCTTTTCTGTTCAGCTCTTACATTTTGAAGACCAAGTGCTTTTACCACTTCATTGACAACGCGTATTTTCTTAGCAATGATGTCGATTAAGTAAAAATTAGTTTCCGGATATAAGATAGCTAAAGGTATTCCAGGAAATCCTCCACCAGTACCTACATCTAAAATAGAAGCCCCTGGTTTAAACTCCATTACTTTGGCAATTCCTAAAGAATGTAAGATATGTTTGGTATACAATTCGTGTATATCTTTTCTTGAGATGACATTGATTTTAGCATTCCAGTCCGTATAGACTTCTTCTAACTTTTCAAACTGTTCGATTTGCTCGGGAGTAAGATTAGGGAAATATTTTAAAATTTCTTCCATGACTATATTTTTGGCAAAAATAGGCTTTTTATTGGTAAAATTAGCTGAGTTAAACTATTTATGAGTTATTATAATTACCTTTGGTATATTGAATATCGAAAAACAATAGTAGAGATATGAATAGTAAATTTTTATCTGATAGAATTAATAATCTAACAACATCTCAGACTTTGGCTATGGCAGCTAAAGCTCGTGAGTTAAAAGCACAAGGGATAGACGTGATTAGTTTAAGCCTTGGTGAACCTGACTTTAATGCTCCTGAATTTATTAAAGAAGCAGCAATACAAGCAATTAAAGACAACTACAGTAAATATCCCCCAGTAGATGGATATCTTGAGTTAAGAGAAGCTATCAGCAAAAAGTTTAAAAGAGATAATAACTTAACGTATGCTCCGAATCAAATTGTTGTGTCAACTGGAGCTAAGCAATCATTATATAATGTAGCTCATGTGATGATCAACCCAGGAGAGGAAGTTGTTATTCCTGCACCGTATTGGGTAAGTTATGCAGAGATAGTGAAAATGGCTGGAGGTATTCCAGTGGAAGTTCCAACATCAATCGAGAGCGATTTTAAGATCACACCTGATCAATTAGAACAAGCTATTACACCTAAGACAAAGATGATCTGGTTTTGTTCTCCTTGTAATCCAAGTGGTTCTGTGTATAGTAAAGAGGAGTTTGAAGCACTTGCTAAAGTTTTAGATAAGTATCCGAATATTTTTATCTTATCTGATGAGATTTACGAGCACATTAACTTTACTGGATCACACTGTAGTATTGGTACTATTGGTAACTTAATTGAGCGTACAATTACAGTGAATGGTATTGCAAAGGCATTTGCAATGACTGGATACCGCATAGGATATATTGGAGCACCTGAATTTATTGCTAAAGCATGTACTAAAATGCAAGGTCAAGTTACTTCTGGAGCTAATAGTATTGCTCAACGTGCTACTATAACTGCTGTGGAGGCTGATCCAAGTGTTCTGAAGGATATGGTAAGTGCTTTTAAGAAAAGAAGAGATTTAGTAGTTGGACTATTAAACGAAATACCAGGAGTTAAAATTAACGTACCTGAGGGAGCTTTTTATGTGTTCCCAGATGTTTCTTCGTTTTTTGGGAAAACATTGCATGGCGTTAAGATAAATAATGCCGACGACCTTTCTATGTACTTATTAGAAAAGGCAAACGTTGCCACTGTAACAGGTGAAGCTTTTGGTAATCCAAACTGTATACGTATGTCTTATGCAACAAGTGAAGATCAATTGAAAGAAGCTTTTAGACGAATTAAAGAAGCTCTAAAATAACAAAGAGATATAATCTTTATGTTAAAGCCTCACTAAAGTGGGGCTTTTCTTATATGTATATAGTATTTATTTTTTATTTTTAGAGAAGTAAAATTTATAAGTTGTGGATTTATTATTAAAGAGCATTGCCAATCATGTTAAACTAACAAAGGAGGAAGAGCAAATAGTTTTAGAATCTTTTACCATAACAAGATATCCCGCCAAAACAAAACTGCTAAATGCTGGAGAAGTTTGCATTAATTCATCATTTGTGATTTCGGGTATTTTGCGAAATTACTGTATGGATGATCAAACAGTTGAGCATACGATGAGTTTTGCAACAACAGGTTGGTGGATGGCAGATATGTATAGCTTCTTATCTCAAGAGCCTGGCCAGTCCTATATTGAAGTCGTAGAAGATGCTATCGTAATGACCTTGACAAGAGATCACCAATTATCGCTTTTTGATCGTGTTCCCAAAATGGAACGTTATTTTCGCATATTGATAGAGCGTTCTTTAGTAGCTAATCAACAGCGCTTAATGGATAATATGTCTTTATCTGCTGAAGTTCGATACGAGCGTTTCTGTGAGCGTTTTCCTACTATTAAATTCTGTCTTCCTCAAAAGCAAATTGCTTCTTATTTGGGAATCACACCTGAGTTCTTTAGTAAAATGAAAAAGAGAATGTTACAGGGTAAGTAAATTAGTCAATTTTTTGATGTATATAAGTAAAAAGACCATGCAAGTTATTGCATGGTCTTTTTCGTATGTTGTAATCTTTTATACCAAAGAATGTCTTGTCATTTCTTTTGGTTGAGGTACGCCCATTAATTTTAAAATAGTAGGGGCTAAGTCACCAAGAACACCGTCTTTTACTTCTTTAATGTCTTTATCAACTATGATAATAGGAACAGGATTAGTTGTGTGTGCTGTATTAGGAGTTCCATCTGGGTTAATCATAACCTCACAATTTCCGTGGTCTGCTAATATAATCACAGTGTAATCATTGTCAACTGCTGTTGTAACAACCTCTTCAACACATTTATCAACAGCCTCACAAGCTTTAATAGCAGCAGACATTACGCCAGTATGTCCAACCATATCTCCATTGGCAAAGTTCAAACAAACAAAGTCAACCTCTCCTTTTTTAAGTTCTGGTACAAGTGCATCTTTTAAATCAAAAGCACTCATTTCTGGTTTGAGGTCATATGTTGCAACTTTAGGAGAAGGACATAGGATACGTTGCTCTCCCTCAAAAGGCAACTCTCTACCACCAGAGAAGAAGAATGTTACGTGTGGGTATTTCTCTGTTTCAGCGATACGAATCTGCTTTTTACCGTGTTTTTCAAGGATTTCTCCTAATGTATTGTGAAGGTTTTCTTTGTCGTAAACCACTTTTACATTTTTAAAGGTATCATCATAATTAGTTAAAGTAACAAAGTACAATGGCAGTTTTTTCATGTCGTGCTCAGGATGATCTACTTGAGATAATACTTGAGATAACTCACGACCTCTATCTGTACGGAAGTTAAAGAAGATAACTACGTCGTCTGCTTCCACATTGCCAATCGGTTTATCGTTTTGATCTACCATTACAATTGGTTTTATAAACTCATCTGTAATGTCATTTGCATAACTTGCTTTTATGCTTTCAATAGCATTTGTTGAATGTTCTCCCTGACCGTTTACGATAAGGTGATAAGCTAAGGCAACTCTTTCCCATCGTTTATCTCTATCCATTGCATAATAACGGCCTATGATTGAAGCAAGTTTACCAGAGGTTCCCTCAAGGTTCTTCTCTAAGTTTGTTACGTGTTTTACACCTGATTTTGGATCTACGTCACGTCCATCTGTAAAAGCGTGTACAAATACATCTTTTACTCCAGCATCTGAAGCGGCATTTACTAGACCGTAAAGATGTTGTTCATGCGAGTGTACTCCACCATCAGAAAGCAGTCCTAAAAAGTGAACTTTCTTATTATTTTTCTTAGCATATTCAAATGCTTTAACTAATTCTGGTTCTTTGGCAATTTCATTGTTTTCTACTGCCATGTTGATTTTTACAAGGTCTTGGTAAACAATTCGCCCAGCTCCTAAGTTCATGTGTCCTACTTCAGAGTTCCCCATTTGCCCTTTTGGTAGTCCCACATTTAGTCCATCAGTAAGAACGAATGTATTAGGATATTTTGTGTATAATGAATCTATAAAAGGTGTTTTAGCAAATTCTATAGCAGATACTTTTGGATCTTGTGTTTGTCCCCATC
This sequence comes from Myroides sp. LoEW2-1, assembly GCF_009767705.1. NCBI lineage: Bacteria > Pseudomonadati > Bacteroidota > Flavobacteriia > Flavobacteriales > Flavobacteriaceae > Myroides > Myroides sp. LoEW2-1. The sequence continues at coordinate 44,806 of NZ_WSPP01000081.1, forward strand.
CATCCAAAATCATTAAGATTACTTTTTTATTCATAGCCTTAAAATTTAATTATAACTTCATTGTGTTATACAAAGTTACGTATAGTTATCAAATTAGTAGATTGTTTCCTCCTTAATTCTGTTAGACTTTTATTTTTTTCGAATCTGTAACTGATATTGCTTAATTCTATTTTTATTAACCAAAAATGGCCCGATATTTTCTAAGTTGTTGAAATATAGTTGGAAGTGTTGCGTTTTAGTAGTAGTTATTTAGTAACACATTTATAAAATTGTAGGAAAGTTTAAAAGATATTTTATAAATTTACGTTTCTATAAAAATTTTAACCCTAAAAAAGAATAATGAATTAATGAGAACAAAGTTTATTGCTTTATTTGTATTGACGTTTTCTATTGTTGGAGCTGGTCGTACAAATTATGAGAGAAATTGGACAAATGTAGAGACAATTAACTTAGTGAATGAAGTTGATGTTGCGAATACAAGAGAATTAGAAGAGATCAAAAGTGAGGATAGTTTTGAAAGTTTGGCAACTTCAACGTATAACTCCCTTACTTTAAATTCATATGAAGCTCCTTCTTTAAAGGTTTTTAGTACGGCTTTGCGCGGCTATTATAAGATGGTTGAGAATGGTGAAATATTAAACACTAAGTTGACAATCGTCGATTTTAGTTTATCTTCCTCACAACAGCGCTTATGGGTTATTGATATGGATTCGAATGAGGTTGTTCTACAGTCGTACGTTGCACATGGCAAAAAGACGGGTGATGAATATGCTACTGCTTTTTCTAACCGAATAAATTCACATATGAGTAGTTTAGGGTTCTACAAAACAGGTGAAACATATACAGGTCGCAATGGGTTTTCATTGCGATTGGATGGAGTAGAAAGAGGGATTAATGACAATGCAAGAGCAAGAGCAATTGTTGTTCACGGAGCAGACTATGCTTCTGAAGACCTTGTAAGAGCGCAAGGAAAATTGGGTAGAAGTTATGGTTGCCCTGCAGTTCCAGTAGAAGTGAATGATACTTTGATAGAGTTAATTAAAGGTAAATCATGTCTTTTTATTTACCATCCTAATAAAGACTATCAAGTAAAGTCAAGAATAGTTTAGTTTTTTAGTGTAAAACGTTTATATATAAAAAGCAGTTCATCGTGAACTGCTTTTTTATTGGGCTATTGTAATTTTTTATATAAATCAGAGTCAAAGTTGTATACATCTCTGTACTCTTTAATATTTCCTTTCTTATCCACTTGTATTGTCCAATACAATTGATGTACATGAACTGGTATTTCCGATACTTTAAAGTTAGTCGTTTTGTGCGATTTTATGATTTCGTCTACTTTTTCTTTTGATATATCATTCTCTTGTACTTGAAATATAAATTCGGCCAAATCAAATGGGTCTTGTACTCGAACGCAACCTGAACTCATATTTCTATTTTCTCGGTTAAAATAAGCGTGATTTGGCGTATCGTGTAAATATACGGCATGATTGTTATTGAACATAAACTTGATGCGGCCCAATGTATTTCCTGGACCTCCTTTTTGCACATATCGATATGAACCGTATTTGTCCGCATTCCACTCTTTTGGATCTACTGCTTTTCCTGTTGATTTATCGTAGATTGTAAAGTTTCTTTTGCCAAAATAAGTTGAGTCTGTGGCTGCTTTGGGTGCCATATCATTTTTTAAAATAGTTGGTGGCACTGTCCAAGTTGGGTTCATTGAGATATTAGTCAATGTGGAGGTAAGAATTGGTGTTTTACGCGCTGTAGTTCCCACAATTACTTTATGTTCTTTTATTGTGTCCTTATTAGAAACAGTAACCAAATTAAACCCAGCTATATTTACCAAGATATAATGATCACCAAAAGTTCTTGGAAACCAACGCCATCTTTCAAGGTTTACGATTAGCTTTTCTTTTATTCTATTTTCTTCATTGTCAATGGCCTTAATAAGATTTACATCAAGCTTGTTCGAAACTGGCAATTTCTTAGCTGTTTGAAGCTGCTTTACAGTAGTTTCTAAACCTTGATCGTATACGTTGTCTATTTTCAAAGAGTCTGCATATAAAGACAGAAATGACAAGTGTTTCTTGATTGTTTCTATTCCCTGTACTGTATCATTGACATTCACGTTTTGGGTGATAGGGTGCAAAGTATCTTTTTGTAAATGATACAAATCTTCCAACTTTTGTTTCAGATAAGTATATTCTTTATGTACAGGGCGCAGACTATCAAAGGTTGTAACAATAGCTCTATTGTCAAGAGCGAGTAGCATAGTGGCCTCAGCATTTAACTCTTTTCGATCTAAATCCCAATCTTTAGATAGGCGCTTTGGGTTCAGTACGCCATTGAAGAAATTATTTGCATTCAAAACAAAGCTCTTACTGAAAAGAATATCCGCTCTTGTTTTTGCTTGATCATCTAAGTCAGCGTAATTCGCATGATAGTATTTCAAGCTATCAATTTGCAAGTTCTTATTCTGAATGATACCTTCTTTGTAATTATCATTTATAATCTGAATTAACTGAGCTCTGTTGTCTTTGTCAAACCAAGCTGATTTATTGTCATTTAGTGCATAAAACGACTGCACATTTTCGCTCTGTTTAGATAGGATAATACTGTCCATAACAATAGCAGCCTTATAGTCTAAAGGTTGAACTTTAATGCTGTCGTTGTAGACAATTTGCATTTGCTGAGCCACTGGTTTCTTGCACGCAGTATAGAAAATCAGCAAGGGTATTAGATAGTATAAGTTTTTCATTTTAAGAAAATAATACTAAAATTAGTAATAATTTTTAATTTTAAATGATTTATTTTATTATAGTCTGAAATTGTGCAGTTTAGCAATTTTCGCCATGAGGGTTATCCGTTTGTTTACATTATTAGAATTTTAGGGATACAAAGTGGACTATGCTAAAATTAAAAACCGGACTATTCGCTTTAGCTGTTCTCCCTGTAAGTTTGCACTGTGATTCATTGTGAAGATCAACAGGATAAACTAACGATTGAAATAAATACAAAATGAAAAGATTTCTAATTACTTCGGTGATTGTATTTAGTTATTTGGCTGCAAATGCACAAGTACAAGAAAGAGAAGATAGAATAGACGATTCTACAAAGATTGAGGAAATAGTTATTTATAATCAGCGCCTTCAGCTGCCAAGTACCTTAAAGAATAGGAATATTACCATTATAGGTCAAGAGGAAATTAAACAACTTCCTGTTTCTTCTGTCAATGAGCTATTAAGTTATAGTGCTGGGGTTGATATTCGTCAACGTGGTCCATTTGGTACTCAAGCGGATTTGAGCATAGACGGAGGTAGTTTCGAACAAAATGTATTGTTGTTAAATGGACAAAAAATTTCTGATCCACAAACAGGACACAATAGCTTAAATATACCTATACCTTTAGAGGCGATTGAACGCATCGAGATTGTGCGTGGACCATCTGCTCGCTTGTATGGTATCAATAGCTTGACAGGAGTAGTTAATATCGTAACTAAGAACCCAAAGAAAGATGGTTTATTTGCTCATGTATATGGCGGTACAAACTTTAAGAAGGACAAAGAGGATGATCACGGTGAGGTTTTTAATGGGAGAGGAGTTCAAGTAGGCGGTACTTTGCTGAAAGAGAAGAGCAACCATATGTTGTTTGGTAGTCATGATTCGGGAAATGGCTATCGCTACAATACTGCTTATCACAATAACAAAGCCTTTTATCAAGGTAACTTTGTACCTAACGAGAATAACAGTATAATGGTGTTAGGAGGATATGCGAGAAGCTCTTTTGGAGCTAATGGTTTTTATGCTGCCCCAGGTGATAAAGAGTCAAAAGAAATTGTATCAACGACAATGTTTAATATTAGTTCAAGACATTATTTGAGTGATCGTTTTACACTTATGCCAAGTGTGGCTTATCGCTATAATTTTGATGATTATCAGTATTTTAGACATAATTTAGATGTAGCGAGAAGTAGACATTACTCGCATGCAATAACATCTAATCTACGAGGGGAATATCTTGCTGATTTCGCTAAGATTTCATTTGGAGGAGAGATGAGATATGAAGAGATAAACTCTACGAATATTGGCGATCACAGTAAGACAAATTATGGAATGTATGCGGAATTACAACGAGAGTTTTTTGATCGTTTAGACATCAATGTAGGAGCTTATGTCAATTACAATACGAAGTATGGTTGGGAATTCTTTCCAGGTGTAGATGCAAGTTATACTATCAACGAGAATTGGAAAGCTTTGTTTAATGCAGGTACAGCAAGTAGAATACCGAGCTTTACGGATTTGTATTTAGATCAAAGACCGGGTAATATTGGAAATCCTGATTTAGAACCAGAAAAAGCTTATCAGATTGAGTTAGGAGGTAAGTTTCAAAAGAATAGGTTGAGTGTTGAAGCATTTGCTTTCTACCGAGATATCAACGACTTTATTGACTGGGTGAGAGTAGATGTTTCAAATCCTTATCAGCCATATAATGCAATGAAGAATAAGACAAAAGGATTTAATACTAGAGCAAACTATCTTATCGGTAAAGGAGTTTCTAAATGGAATATAGGGATGTCCTACACCTATTTAGATCCAAAAGTTGAGAACAAGGATAGTGAAAAGTTATCTAAGTACGCTATTGAGAGTTTGCGCAACCAATTTGTAGCTTCAGTTAATTACAGTTATAAAAACTTTAGTGCGACATTGGTAAATCGCTACAGTGAACGCATTAGTTATAAGAGCTATTGGATTAATGATATTCGACTAAATTACAATGTAAAGAATTACAGCTTTTACTTAGATGCACAAAATATATTTGATACCACTTATATTGAAGCAGGAGCTGTCCCTATGCCAGGTAGATGGTTTTCAGTAGGAGTCAAGTTTAATGGGCTTTAATAGACCAGGGCTATAAAAAAACGGGAATAGTAAGTTCCCGTTTTTTTATACCCATCAATCCGCTATTTTTACTCCTTTTTTATTGATAATAAACGATTGAAATCTCACTTCTACCTGTGCTTGTCCATCTTCAAAATTACTTGCGTAATCGTATTGAAATGGAATGGCGATTTTGCCTTTTTTGTTGATGTATCCAAACAAATTGTCTTTGGATGCCAAGACCAGACCATCAGAAAAACTTCCGACGTATTCAAAAGATGGCTCTATAACCACTTCACCTAATGTGTTGAAAAAGCCCCATAAGCCATTTTCATAGAAAGCAATCATCCCTTCACTGCTTGTTTGTAATTCTTCATATTGAAAGGGAATAATTATTTCTCCTTTATTATTTATAGCACCTTGAAGGTCATCAAAGGTGACAATAGATAGATTATCTACAAATGATTCAATTTGTGAGAACATCGGCTCCATAAATAGTTCTCCAGTCTTTTTCTTTATGCCAAAAAGAGCTAAGTCGGAATCTTGAAACCAACGTAAGTTATTTTTGAATTTAAAATCAGGATCATTCTTTAAATCAATAAAAACAGTATCTACTTTTACTGTTATTTCCGATTTAATATCTAATTGTGCATGAATTGTTTCAGCCCAACTAACATTGCAATATAGCCCTATAAAAAGTCCTATGGCTATTATTTTTTTCATTCTATAAAAATTGAATTACAGTGAGTTTTATTGCTGTAAAGTTATGTGATTTCCCAGTATTTTTTTTACTTTTTATTAAATACAGTTGGTCCAGCTTGTGCTTTTGGAAATATAGTCATATCTGCTATTTGAACGTGCTCTGGCGCATTAACTGCGTAGGCGATTGCATGGGCAATGTCTTCTGCCAAAAGGGGAGTATATCCTTCGTAAACTTTTGAGGCTCTATCTTTATCTCCTTTAAATCGAATGAGAGAAAACTCTGTTTCAACAGCTCCAGGGGCAACATTCGTAACTTTAATGCCGGTATTGACTAAGTCTAAACGCAGACCTTTCGAAATAGATTCTACAGCTGATTTAGAAGCACAATACACAGTCCCATTTTGATAGGTTTCTTTACCAGCAATAGAGGATAGGTTGATGATGTGTCCACTTTGTCCCAATAGCATTAAAGGGAGAATTGCTTTCGTTACGTAAATAAGACCTTTGACATTAATGTCAATCATCGCTTCCAGGTCATCGAGTTCAGCATCTTGGAAAGTCGATAGGCCATGTGCATTCCCTGCATTATTGATTAAAACATCGATCTTTTGCCATTCTTTTGGCAAAGATTGGATTGCCTCATTTACTTGTCGCTTATCGCTAACGTCGAAAGTCAGTGTTTGAACTTCTGTTTGAGAAGAAAGTTCTCTTTTCAATTCCTCTAATTTATCTGATCTTCTTCCGCACAATATTAGTCTGTAATTGTTAGCTAATGCAATAGCTGTTGCTTTTCCTATGCCAGAAGTAGCACCAGTAATGAAGGCTGTTTTCATAATAGTCTTTTTTAGTGGTTATAATATGGTTTGCTTTAAACCTTGTAGAATACATAACCAAAGGTAGTTAAAGAAAGACTTTTCTTCAACTTTTTGAACCTTTTTGATATTTACCGTTTTTAGCTCTCCTTTAGAGTTATCGCGAATGATTAGGTTACCTAATGCAGAGAGTACTTTTTTCTTTGCTTTGCCATCTTTACGGTAAATAGTTACTCTTAAGTTTTGGTATTTCATACCGAATGTACCTGTAGCGACTTTGGCATCTCCTGAGAAATTAAACTGCACAAGTTCAAGTTTTCCATCTGTGGAGGCTTTGACATAAGGTTGTAGGAAGGGCTGCATCGCAGTAGCAGGGAAATTTTTTACAGTTCCCTTAATATTAAATTTATCAGCTCTATTCAGAATATTAAATGACCAATCTACATGTAGAGGTGCTGCATTCATAAAGTTGGCATCTACGGATATAGTTGTTAGTGGTAGTTTTTTCTTGTTGTATCCACTGGCTAAGTTCTTAATATTTGCAGTGAAATTACCAAGTGTAATTTTACCCGGTGCTACTGCTTTAGCATCGCTTTCTTCATATACCAAATGCGATTTTCTTATGCGTACTTCATCTATTCTTAACCCAAAGTTGATGTCGCGTAGCTTTTTGCTAAACATCGACTTATTACTCATGTTATGAGGAGGTATTTTATCTCTATAGATGTTTGCATTTAGTTGGTCTAACTGCAAGAGTTTTGTATTAAAAAAAACAACTCCTTTCTCGTCAAATCCCCATTCGTAGTCTGTCAAAGAAATTTCTTTCGCTTTTAACCTGAAAATATCATCGGCGTACTTGAATGTTTTGACCATTTGCTTGCGAGACATTTTAGGGTTCATCACAAAGTTATTAAAGGACATCGTATGATTGGAAATGGCTATATTATCCATTTCTATTTGGTAATACTTACCAGAGTCAAAATTTACTTTACGTGTTTTGAACTGCGTTTCTCCATAGGCAAATGGCAATTTGTTAACAGCTGTTAGCGGAGTGATATAGATGTCTTTAATAACCGCACTAACACTATCTACAGATAGTTTATTTTGTTTGTTGTTGTTTTCTTTTATTACAAAGTTTGTATTGCTAACGGTCAGAGAATCTATTTTGACTATATCTAAGATCTTTTTTCCCTTTGCTTTTGGAGTGATTAATTTACGTTGTGGTATATGTGTTACTTCAGCATTATCGACTGCTATTGAACCGATATGCAATGTATCGTTTACTTTGTTGACAATGCTCTTAATTTTTATATTCGTGTGTTCAGATTTCCAAGCATCCAAAGAGTTAAATGCAAAGTCCTCTATTGCAATTTTGTTTATACTTAGATCAAAAGGGACGAGCTTGGGTAGGGCTGTTTCTAATTCTGTTTGCTCTTTTTTGTCCGTTTTTTGCTTTTTATTAAGTAGCCCAAACTTTGCTGATTTAGTGTTGATTTCGTCTATAGTGACATAGAACTCATCCATGTTCTTATATCCCCAATCGACTTTGGATAAGTGTAGCGTTGGTATTTTTAACAAGAGGATGTTTTCGTTAATCGCGTCAATATGTTCGTGACTCTTTTGCAAGGGCTTAATGCGGATACTATCTGCTTGAATGTCCGTTGTAGTGATATTTACTTTACCGATAGTTAAACTGTGTCTGTCATTTAGTCGATTGTATACAGAGTCACTACTCATGCTATAAGAGGTATAGGTAAAGGGGATAGGTTTGTCTTTCGTTTCTTGTCCAAAATGTACACCTTCTACTTTACTCGAAAAATTGTAGATTTGATTGATGATATGTCCACCTTTAAGACTTTTGATAACTACATCAGCATGGTTTACTTTGATTTTAGAAATATCTATACCTGCAGTTAGTTTAGTAGATTGATTCTCTTGTATACTGTCACTTTCGCTTTTCCATACGGTGATATAAGGCCGATCAAGTTCGATGCGATTAGCTATTAAATTGTGCTGTTTCAGCAGCGTCCAGATTTCTACTCCCTGTATGAAAATAGAGGATATATTTCCTTCAATACGCGTTGCTTGCTTGTCTTTTAAAATTTGATGAGGTGTTAGCTCAATGTCTTTAATCGTAAGTTTTCGAAGTGCAAGTGAGTATTCTACTTTGCCGTACTTTAGGTTATAGGGAGTATTGTTCTTTTCGGTGATTATCTTTGGAAGTTCAGTGTGAATAAAATGGTTCACATAGTTCTGTCCTACTGCGTATAAAACGAATAAAATGGCGACAATTAGGAGATACTTATATGATTTTTTTATTACTCTCATGAACTTATTGGTATTTACTGATAACTAAAGTAATAGAAATAATAGAGATATTCTATTATTTTAGTACTAATTGGTATTTTATCAATAAACCTGCCAAACCATCTTTAGAGAAAATTGCTTTTTTGATTTTGGTAAACTGTGGGTCAATATCGTAATTGTAACTTGTGTAGAAATCTGCGCGTTCAGCGTTTGCTTTGTGGAAGACAGCGCGATATAAATTGCAATTGTCAAACATAGCCATAGTCAAATCAGCATCTGAAAAATCAACACTAATCATACTACAGTTGGTAAACATCTGATTCTTTAGTTTAAGACCATAGAATTGCGTGAACTCTAAATTGCAATCTGTAAAGGTAAAGTCAAAGATCGTTTGATCCATCATGGAAAAGTTTACCCTTGTAAAATTGGTATTGAAAAAATGACAAGTTCTGAAGCCAATATGACCTATTTGCGCATCTTTAAAATTGCAATGTCTAAAGTTGCAATCCATAAATATAGTAGCAAGGAAAGAACATTGCGTAAAATCGCAATTGATAAATTGACAGTTTTCAAACTCTTTGAAGGAAATATCGTGAGGATTAAAGACTACATTCTCATAAGTCTTGTCGTAAATAAATTCTGATGTCATGGTTTATGGATTAGTAAGTATGTGTTTCGTCAAGAAACATTTGGGTTGATAAAAAAAGCTGATATCGTTGTTATCAGCTTTAATAAATTATTCTATGATATGAGGGATAAACCTACTTTTGTCTGTTGTAATTAGTCGATTACTCTCTCTAAAGGTGATGCCACATGGTTCTTGTCCGATGATCCAGCTTCCGATGATAGAGTATCCTGTATTTTCTCGATGTAGTTTTGCTAATGCTTGGCAGATGTATCCTTCCTCACCATATTCACCTGGTGTAGCCTCTGTAATCTTTCCATTTTGATAGAGGGTAACATTTGCACCTTCTCTTGACAATAGCGGTTTTTTTACATAATCTAACATACCATTTGGCTCGTCAAAGTAAGCCTCCAATAAAAGGGGGTGATTCGGATATAGCTTCCATAGAATAGGCATTATAGCCTTATTCGACAACAGCATTTTCCACGAAGGCTCAATCCAGTTTGCTTCAGCCATATCATTTGGAATATGTAAGGCAAATTGCTCATAGATTAACCACTCCCAAGGATAAAGTTTGAAAATATCAGTAATTACTTCATCCTCTAAGTCTGTAAAAGTTTCTCCATCCCATCCGATGTCTTCTACGAATATCAGCTTGGTATTAATACCTGCTTGTATGGCACAATCTCTTAGATACTCTACATTTGTAAGATCTTCTAAGTGTTCTTTTATACAACTAAAGTGGAGGGTGTTTCCTTTTAAGTATGGTTTAAGGTCTTTCCACGTTTGTATTAATTGGTCGTGTACAGAATTAAATTGATCTACTCTATTTCCAAAGTAGTGTTGCATCCACTGCCATTGGATAACACCTGTTTCGAAAAGGGAAGTAGGTGTATCTGCATTAAACTCCAATACTTTTAATCGATTTGTCTCCTTGTCGTAGGCAAAGTCAAAACGGCCATATAAGCTCGGAACATCATTTTCCCAACTTTTCTCAATGTGCTCTTGCATGAAAAGTGGAATTTGAAAATGATCGTATAACTTATGGCTGATTACATATTCTACTGCTTCAAGGCACATGGTCCACAAGTCTGCGGTAGCCTCAAATATTTGATTGGCAAAATCTTCAGATATACTGTAATAATATTCTTCAATCCAATAAGGAATGTTGTTATCGTCTGTGTGAAAGCCAAAGCCATTATCCTCTAATCTCTTTTGCCAATCACGGTCAGTCGTTAAATATTTAATTTTCATTTAAGTTCATTAAGATGTTGCACCACTGGATTTAACTTTAGATGTATTTCCAAAGCCTCCTCTTGTCGTTTGTGTCTTTTTTACAGCATTTGCTTTTGCAGTATTTGTTCCAACATTGGATTGTTGGTGTAAGCCTGGACTTGTATAACCAAGGCCACCGCCTCCCATCATTGGACGAAATGCCATATACCAAAGTAAGGCGCTCCCCATTCCACCTCCATGGCTACGTTGATTTTCATATTGTTCAGTTACCTCAGTATAAGGAGCTGAACTATCAGCACGCATATAAACACGTTGAACATCTCCTTTTTGTTCTTCTACTTTAGAACAAGAAGCTAAAGCTGCTGTGATTAAAACTAAGCTGACTGCTTTACTACTTTTTCTTTTCATCATTTATTCAACTGTTACGTATATTGGTGCTTTCTCTAATGTAGTTGGAGCTTCTCCATTCCAACCAGGTACTTCTTTTACTGTTTTGATTGTATCTGTTTTCTCAATGATTAACTGACCATTAGCCCATACCTTCTGCGAAGTAATGTGATAGATACTATCGCCTACAACAGTTGATTTTAGCGATACTTCACGAGATGATTTTTTGTCTAATGTCGCTAAGTTGTTAGCATTTTGTTGTTGACTATTTGTACAAGAAACAAATGTGATTACAATTGTTAATAGAGCAGCTAATTTATATGTCTTTTTCATCGAGATTTGATTTAGGGTTAAAGATAGTAAAGTTTGATAAAAACAGAAAGGTGTTGTGAAATTGATTTCTTTAAGTTTGGCATGATTTGTACTCTGCTATGTGTTTATTTGGGATTGTGAGTACCCTGCTTGTGTATGTTGTTCGATTGGAGTATTTGTAGATTTGATCCTTGTTTGTGTTGAGCGATTCTCAATGACTGAGTACGTTTCACAAGAGGTGTGATTACAAGAAATTAGTTGTTCAGCTTTAATCGCGAAGGATGTTTAGGGCATAATTGCTTTTTCTTCTTTTTAGAACTAACGATAACTCTGTTGTAGAATGGGGTTTGTAAGATCTGAATTAACCTGCTGGTTTTTGGGAGGTATATGCTAAAATATGATTAAAGTTATTCCATAAGTTAAGATTATAGGTTAATTTGTGTGCTGAATTGCGTTACAGTCGAAGTATAACTGTAGGGGGATTCACTTTAGCTCGTATTGTATTTGATCGTAGCTGTGACAAAGTTTAAGTCGCAGTGAATTTGAATATGATACAGTAGTGACCACTTTTTAATTTAATACCACTTCAAATGACTAATATCACTGTGTTACAGATGGGGGATTTGACTCATGATCAAGTTAGGAACGACTTTTATGCCAATACAATTCCCAATCACTTAAAGACAAATCACGCCCATGTAGAGAAGCCCCACAAACACAATTTTTACGTGTGTATGATTTTTACTAAAGGTTCAGGTAAGCACGAAATTGACTTTAATACTTATGATGTGGTACCAGGAAGTGTGTTCATGGTAGCGCCTGGGCAGACACATAGCTGGGTGTTGTCAGAGGATATCGATGGGTATATATTCTTTCACACCCAAGAGTTTTTTGACTTGTATTACGTTCGGGAGTCGATACGCGAGTATCCTGTGTTCCGCTCTGTATTTTCTCCTAATGGGTTTTATATTTCTGGGCAGGAGAGGGAGGAGATAGAGCATCTGTTTAAGAAGATGGTTCAAGAAGTAGAAGGTGATCTGTGGAAGAAAAACCAGGTCTTATTGAATATTGTTTCTCTTTTTTACATCGAGACCAATAGAATGTTATTGACTGATCAATCTTTTAAGGTGCAGTATAGTTCGTCTTATTACAATCACTTTCAGGCTTTCGAGGGGTTGTTAGAGAAGTTTTTTATGATAGAAAAGTCAGCAGCGGTGTATGCAAATAAGCTAAATATGACTCAAAAGCACCTTAATCGCATTTGCAAGACTCTGGTTAATCAAACTACAACCGATATTATCTTAGATCGCGTTATTTTGGAAGCCAAGCGTATGCTGATGTATACAGGAAAGAGCTTTAATGAAATTGCACTTGATTTAGGTTATGAGGATTATTCTTATTTCTCAAAAGTATTTAAAAAGAGAGCGGATTGTACTCCAAAAGAATTTCAGAAACGATATGAATAAAAAAAACTCCTTAATGCAAATTAAGGAGTTTTTTATTTGATGCACGGGTGGAGGGATTCGAACCCCCATCAACGGTTTTGGAGACCGCTATTCTACCCTTGAACTACACCCGTTTCTGTGTTTCGTGGTGCAAATATAAATAAATGTTTTCGAATAAACCTACACTATTCTTCATCTTTTTTATAAAACATATTTAGCCACATAATCCTTGCCACTCGGTAGTTGAAAGTCCATAAAACAAAGACTACAACGACGATTGCTATAAATGCTTGAAGCATAGATATGTTAGTGCCAAATAACTCATTTAAAAGTAAACGAAGAACCATTACTGTAACCATTTCTGCAACAGTTAATGCATAACTTACATACATCGCTCCAAAGTAAAAACCTGTTTCTCTGTGGAAGTTATATCCACAAGAACCGCATTCTTTAGTCATTTTAGGCATGCGAAATGTAATTGGATTTCCCTTGTCGTGAAATAATTTCTCTTTACCGCAGTTTGGACATTTACCGCTTAAAACTTTATTAATATAAGACATAGTTATTTTTTTTTGGCAAAGTTCGGTAAAAAAACAATAATGTACATGATTAATATACTTGCTTTTTTGTATTAAACGGACATTTTTAGCTAAATAGTACTTTAACAGTATTGAATATAACCAAAAAAAGGAGGCTAATTAGCCTCCTTTTTTCCTTGCGATTGATATCTTAAACTGGTATCTTAATTGATAAGATTACCGTATTCATCATATTCTTCTTCTGTAGTTGTACTTTGCTCCGGTTTAATCAAGTTTCCGTATTCGTCATATTCTTCTTCTTCTTGATATTCCTCTTTGATGTCTAAATAATCCAATGCACTACGACCTTCTTGTTTTCCGTAGTAATCATCGTATTCTTTATACAAGTTAGCAATCTCCTCTAATGTTAAGATTTCTTCTTGATCCTCATCAATACCTTTTTCTTTGTTTTCGTAGTATTCTATTAAGTTACGCTTTTTAGTTTCATACGCTTTTTTAGCTATATTTCTTTGAGCGTAATATAATTTGCGATCGTGTTTGTACACTCTGTAGATTTCTTTTGTTTCAAGTTTGTAGTCTTGATCTAATTTTTTTAGAACAGTTTTCAAGTCTTTTTCTTCCTCAACAACAGTTAAATCTTTTTTCAAAATAGCCCATTGGTCAATTTGCTCTTGATTCAGGTTTCTGTTTATAAAAGTTAGATATGAAGCTTTTAATTCTCTTTCATGCATATTTCTTTCAATATCAGACATCGATTTTTTGGAGTTCAATTTTTGTAGATCTCTTTTAATATATTCGTTTTTGATTTTGAAAGCAGTAGCCTGTTGAGGTGTCAGCTTTAATGTTTCTTGATTTTCAAGAATTAATTTGATATCTACATATTCCACTTTTTTAGCAGACTCCTCTTCTTGCTTTTTCGATTTGCTTTGAGCAAAAGAAGTTGTTGTTATTGTAGAAACTATTAGAAATAATACTAAGATTTTTTTCATTCCAATTTTTTTAAAAAATTTCTTTTACCTTTTTATTTTAATACTACAAATTTATAATAAATAATGGTAAGTCAATTTGCTTTTGATTCTTTTTCTAAGGGGGCAAATGCAAATGGCTGTCCTCCCTAGTAAGGTGTTTTACTCCTGTATCAACAATAACGATTAAGAAGCTATTTTATTGTGCCGCACAATAGTTAAAAAACATAGTGATTATACATTATATATTTGTAATTTTGTTAATTGCTAAATTAATACTATATTTTTTAACTTTATATAGAAAATTAATTTATTAAATCGCCGTTGTAATGGGAAAGAAAGTATACAGTAGTTTTTACAGATTAATTCACTGGTTGATTGCTATCACAATGCTCTTGCTATTGTTGACTATTGTATTGCGTATGACTTGGTTGAATAAAGCAAACATGAGTGAGATCATAACAAGTTATGCTGCGAGTAACCACATTGAGATGAGCAAAGGAGAAGTGGTTAATCTGGCCAGAGAGATACGCGAGCCGATGTGGATATGGCATATCTATTTTGGATATACTCTTTTAGGGCTTTTTGTTGTACGTATATTGGCAGGTGTTTTTACTATTATTCAATTTCAGAATCCATTTAGCAATAATATCACTCCAAAGGTTCGCTTTCAACGCTTTGTTTATATCGTTTTCTATCTCTGTATATTTGGTTCTTTGGTAACGGGATTGATGTTGGAGTTTGGTATTACCAAGTACGTTACGTTAATTAAGAGCCTTCACAAAGCTTCTATTTACTATTTTGTCGGCTTTTTAGTCTTACACTTTTTGGGTATTCTTATTGCGGAGTTCACATATGAGCGCGGTATCGTGTCCCGTATGATTAACGGTCGAGACAAGTATGAGTAAAGTCGATTTCTCTTTAGCGTAGCTTTTCCTGTTTTAATTTCCTCATGCTGATTTAGTTCTCGATTATGAGATTTGAAAGCCAGTACAATTGTTTTGGATCTATGTCAAAGGTTTAGAATAGATCTGGAGTGGAAGATCTTAGCTCTATGGGGCATAGTTATTTTTGCCTTAGTTTCATCCCAGCGGTATACTTTGCACAATATTTCAATAGTACTTGTCTATAATAGTAGGAGGGCAAACTTCATTTTTGCTTTGGAGCTGACGTGATTAAGGGTGTTTACGTCCGGATAGAAAACCTGTTTCTATCGTAAATCGGTATATGATTTAGTTTAAAGATTTTTTATTTAGAGAAATATCTATGCGATGTTAGCGGTGGTTTCTTTGGAGTTCCTTTGGGGTTTCTTCGGGTTTTCTAGGGGTTTCCTTGCTGAAACAGGCCTTTTTGGGGGTAAAACTCGAAGGATACCCCAAGAAAAGCGCAAGAAAGTCCAACGAAAGCACTATTGTTATTAGTGTTGGAAAGCCATATTGTTTTATAAAATTGGGATGCGGATGAATGCTTGGAGGTTTCGCTCTATTTTTATGGTTCTCTCTGGGAAGAAGTTAAATTTTCTATTTGATGAGCACAAGGAGTGTTTGATGTTGATACAAGGGACTGCTACCTGGCTTGTCCTTGATCCCAATAGAGATGGAGTACTCTATGAGATAATTCGCAGAGAAGGTCAGTCCCAAGATGTCTCTATTTCTGTTGGCTGTGTAAAGACAGTTGTTTTCAATAAAGATAAGCGAACTTTTATTTATAAGGTTGACACAGATAGAAAGTTATTCTATACTTCAGAAACTGTTATTAGGCAAGAGAGCAATGGGGATAAGTACTATCCGCGTACGCTGAATAATATGTATAACATCAAATTGTACTATAATGGAAAGGGTGAGCTTATAGATAAAGAAGAAAGTTACGAAGGAGAAAATTTACGTGATTATTAGATTAGGGATACTTAACTGCTACTTCGCATTGTTTTATGGTTAAGTAAAACAATTAGTTGATATAAAAAAAGCACCTATTGGAGAATAGATGCTTTTTTTTGTGGTCCCACCTGAACTTGTTTTGTTTTTTAATTCGTTTTTATATAGTTTTACATACTGATAATCAGTTTAATATGATTTATTTTAATCCGTTTGAACTGGTTTGAATTCATTTTAATCATATTTTAAACCCCTAATTTGCCCCTTCGTAAAAAATGGAGTTTTAGAGTATGTTTTTAGGATTTTGATCGATGAAAATTAAAAATAGGAAAATCTCCTGTTTTTTTATGTAAAAACGTTGCCCCTTGGCAAGCCCCCTTAAAAACAACAACAATGAAGTACTATTTTGAGCTGAGAAAAGATAAGATCGATAAAGATGGAATGGTTCCTATTCGCTTAGTTGTTACTGCTCCTAAAGTTAGGATAAGAAAGAATATAAGTGTCAAAACCAAACTTGAAGATTGGGATGCGGAGATTAACCAAATCCGAAATGTAAAGAAAGATGATAATGAGCTGTATTTGGATTACAAAGAGTATAATGCTATACTAACCAATACAATCAATAAAGTAGAGCATATCTTCGATTTTTTCAGATTTAATTCTATTCCATTTACTGAGAAAATGTTCGAGGAAAAATATAAGTTAGAGACAGTTAGTGTATCTATCCGTTTTTTTGATGCTTTTAGTGAGTATATTAAAGTTTCTACTATTTCTAAGGCTAAGTCAACTATAATCAAATATAACTCCGTAAAAGCGTTCTTTATGGATTTCGCTACTTCATCAAAGTATATAATGCGCTTTGACACAATAGATTTTCGTTTTGAGGAAGCTTTTATGGAGTATTGCTTTGTTGAGCGTAAAACATTGAATAACTATTACGGAAAGTTAGTAGCTACATTAAAAGCATTTATGCAATGGGCGTTTAACAGAGGCTATCATAATAGTTTGGAGTTTAAAAAGATTAAAAGAGTTGATAATGAAATAGAAGTTGTGTTTTTGACTATGGATGAATTGATGAAGCTTTATAATCATAATTTTGAAAACAGATCTATGGAGAGAGCTCGTGATATGTTTTGTTTTTTATGTTTTACAGGACAGAGACATAGTGATATCTACTCCCTTAGAGATTGTAATATAGTTGAGGACTATTTGAACTATACTGTTGTTAAGACTAAGACTGTTCATCACCAGGTTTATTTAATTTCGTATGCGAAAGAGATACTCGAGAAGTATAGAGATACTCCTTATAGCCCTGTGCCAAGAATTACTTCTCAGAAATTGAATGAGAGACTTAAGGAATGTTGTGAAGAAGTGGGAATTACTGACAAGATTAGATTAACTCGTTACATAGGTGCTAATAGAATAGATACAGAAGTTAGAAAGTGTGATGTAATTACTTCACATGTTGGGAGAAAGACTTTTATTACAAATAGTATCATTTTAGGGATTTCGGAGAGGGTAATAAAAAGTACGACTAATCATAAAGATGAAAGAAGTTTTAGAAGATACGTTCACGTTGGTGAGTCATTTAAACAAAAAGAGTTGAACAAATGGGAAAGTTTATAGATATAATTAAGAGATTCTTTTTAGCTAGTGAAAAAGAAAAGAAACAATCACTTGTTTTAAAATCATATACTACTCAAGTAATAGAATATCTAGAGACTAATAATGAGATAACAGGAGAAGATTTGTATCTCAAAATAATTCAATGTTTTAATCTTAAGGAGTTAAGGGAGTTACAATTTCAGATTTCGATAAATTCTACTTTGACTAAGTATAGTTCTATTTTTAAAGATTACGATTTTAGCTTAATGGTAGAGAAAAATTCTTTTAATCCAATAGAAAAGGCAAAAGTAAGCCTTTCAAAAACAGAGTATTTAGCTTATTTATTGGGAGAGAAGAAGAAACTTCTTAATACTTTAAAAACTATTAATGTATCGAATTATATTGATAACATAGATGTAGAAATATTACAAACTATGGCAATTCTGCATAAACAGGTAGTGACTCCTCTTAATGTAAGAGATGCTTTTAGTTACTTTTTTATTTATGAGAAGCAAAAAGCAAAGAATCTGTTTAAGAATTACACAAGTCAGTATGTAAAGCAAAATAAAGAATACGACGAAGTTGTTTTTATAATGCATACTGTAATGGATGACCTACAAGCAAGATTAGGTTTGGAGTATATTCCTATGATAGATAGTTTGAATTATCGAAGTGTCGATATATTCACACAAAATAATTTAATTCATTCAAGTTTTTCTGAAATCAGAAATCTTGCAAATTTTAAGGAATATTTTTTAGAGGTGTCACCAATGGATATGCTTGATGAAAAATATTTTATCAATGTAAAAAATGATTGCTCTGATATTCAATATGTGGAATATGTACTATTTGAGTTCTTTAAGTTAGTATGTAAAGATCAGTTTGAGTTTAAAAATACAAATGTGTTTTTACTATTTTGGTCAAATTGTACAGAGAAGATTTCTTGTTATGACCGTTTTGAATTAGGACATGCTCATATGGTTTTAAATCGCTTAGTAAAAGAAGATAGACAGATTTTAAATTATATAATAGCAGTCTTTTTATACTTTAAAAATGGAGATTTATTATCTAAAGTTCCTACTAATTTACCAAAGATATTATCAATGTATTTTGGAGAAAATTCTTTAAAAGAAGGTACTATCAAAGACTTATTGACACGGGAAATTATAAGTAATATAAGTTTCAATAAAGACAATGAGTATATTAATGATTGGGCTATTGGTATTCAGAATCAATATGATAAGATGTTTGTTGATAGTGGTATGTATTGATGTGTACTGCTTTTTAAATCTTTAGTTTTCATATTTGCTGTGTTCAAATGTTCTAAAATCAATTCAAATGAGTACAAATGTTTTAAATGAAAAATGTGAGAGTATGTCTAATCAATCTCAAGAGGTATTAGCGAATACTTTTTTCCCTACAGGAGATGATCGTATGTCTCAGCAAGAGGTGGCTAATATGTTTGACAGGACGGTTCAAACTATTATCAATTGGAAGAATAAAGGAAAAATTCCTTATTATGAAATTGACGGACGACCTATCTTCTCTCGTAAGCAATTAATTCAAATTGCTTTAAAAAATCAACATCTTTTAAATCCATAAAAAAAGCGTTTGCTTCCTTCAAAAAACCAAACGCTTAGAATTTTATTTTTAAATCAAATCCTTATAGTGCAAATATAAGGATTATAATCTACTATTTATTATGAACTTAGATTCTGCCGAATTTATTCGTGTGGGGACAGCTTATTATGCCATAATCGAAAGGCCTACACTCAACAAAACAACCGAAAAGATCATGCTTCCTTGGAATAAGGAAACCATTGTAAATGATTTTGGAAAAGACTTTATTTCTACTATTAAGAAATATTACGGCTTCTGTTGCATTCCGCAACATATCAATTACAACAGAGAGATAGCTGACTTCTACAATATTTATCACCCTGTTGATTATCAAATACAAAGATGTAATGAAGACTTAACTTTTTTAGAAAGTAAATTAAAATACACCTTAGATTTTATACGTCATATTTTCGGAGAGCAATATCACTTAGGTCTTGACTATTTTAAAATTCTTTTAGAATACCCTACTCAGGTTTTACCTGTGCTTGTATTAGTTTCTAAAGCCAGAGAAACAGGTAAATCAACAATGCTTAAATATCTAAGAAAGATCTTTTCCTTTAATGCTACTTACATTAACGCAGAATCTTTTGTAAACAACTTTAACTCAGATTTAGATGGTAAGTTATTAGTACTCATTGATGAAGTCGTTACTGATAATCAACAAATCACTGAACGAATCAAATTTTTAAGCACTGCTGACAGAAATAAGATTGAAAGAAAAGGTAGAGATAAAGAAGAAGTGGAATCTTTTTACAAGTTTGTCATGACAAGTAATTTTGAAGATTCGTTCATGAAGATAGACAGAGAAGAAATACGTTTTTGGGTACGTAAAATACCACAGATCGAAAAGAACCCCGATTTCTTAGACTTACTCTTTAAAGAAATCCCTGATTTTTTAAATTATCTATTCACTATCCCTTACTCCACAACGAAGAAAACACGCATGTGGTTTACTCCAGAGCAAATACGTACTGATGCATTGGTGAAACTAATGAATTCAGATAAGAATAAACAACAACAAGAAGTATTACAGCTAATAAGAGAGCTAGCAGAAAGATTTGAAGAGAAAAAAATCTGCCTTACACCAATAGAAACTTGTGCCATCATAAAAAAACTAAATAAAAGAAGTCATATTGAAGCAAATGATGTAAGAGCAATTTTTAAAAATTGGGGATTTTTACCATCAAATAATTCAAATAAGTATTCTGGTTATGATTATCAATCCTATGGAGAATTTACAAGATTTGACAGGAAAGGACGCTACTATGAAATTGAGTTAAGCAAAATTGCCCATTATTTTGATGACAGTGATGACAAGTAGTATAAGATGTTTTATTTCAATTAGTTATACGTCATCAAAATCGTCATCAAACTGTCATCAAAATAATTATGATGACAGATTTAAAACAAGTTTGATGATTGATGACAATTTGATGACAGTTTATTTATTTGGTTATAAGCAAGTTAAGGGTGTCTGTCATCAATCATCAAAAAATCAGTAAAATTTAGATCGTACAGAATTATGACATGCATCGAAGCAAAAAAGATAAGTTTAGAATCTGTTTTGGATAAAATAGGAGCTAAAAAAGTCAAGCAGACTAATCGTGAGATTTGGTATATAAGTCCATTTCGAAATGAAACAACAGGATCCTTTAAAATAGACCTCTCTAAAAATATTTGGTTTGATCATGGAGAAGGAAAGGGAGGTAATATTTTAGATTTTGTAATGAGATATTACAAGTGTGATTTAAAAGAAGCGTTACAAGTTTTAGATATTGAGTCTTTTTCTTTTCACCAGCCTACTATTCAAGGCAATGCTATTGAAAAAGAAAAAAACTACAAAATAGAAGAGATTAAGCCTTTAATAAATACTCAACTAATCAATTATATACAAAGTAGGAGTATTGATCTTAAAATGGCTAAAGAATACTGTGTAGAACTTCATTATAGGCTTAACGATAAATCATATTACGGCATAGGTTTCAAAAATGATTTGAAAGGATACGAAGTTCGAAATAAATATGTAAAAATGTGTTTAGGAACTAAAGCTCCATCTTATTTTAATAATAACAGTAGTCAAATTATCTTATTTGAATCCTGGAGCGATTTTTTGAGCTTCCTAACATTGTACCCCAAAGCTGAAAAACGTTATGATTATCTTATACTAAATTCAGTAGGAACATTATATAATGTTTTAATTAATAATACAAACAATTACTTGTACAAATGTACAAATGGTGAAAGTGACAAATGTATCAATGTACATTTAGATAAATGTATCAATGTACATTTAGATAAAAGTATCAATGTACAAAATGATAATTGTATCAAAAACACTTCTTACGAACAATTAAAGTATGATACAATTATTTGTTGCTTTGATAATGACAAAGCTGGTAATACAGCTACTGAAAAAGTGCAAAACACTTTTCTCAATCGTGTAAAAGATGGTAGATATTTATATCCTAATCACAAAGATTTGAACGGTTGTATATCCACAAAGTAAGGAAGGTAGGGACTAGCAAGAGGGAACGGGGCAGAGCCCTGTTCATCTTGTTTTAATTATTACAAATAGTTAAAAATCAAAGGATTAAACCATCCATCCTTCTCCCAAATTATATTCTAAATATAATTTAAATGCCCCTAACCTATCCAAAACACTGTAATTCAATAAACAACCACCAACATGAAATATATTTTAATCAATAAACCATGAAAACTAAGAATGAAAAAGAAACTACAACTGTAGCGTTATCAATTACTGATAATCAGAGATTAACTGAATTTTGTAAAGCGTATGCAATACCTAAAAAAGACTTTATAGGCATTATATTGAATTACCTTGAAATCAATGGTATAAATCCAAAGACACATCATGCACCCAAAACAGAATTAGAAAAGATAACCAAGCGTATTAATCAATTATTTGCCTTTATCAAAACTCAAGAAAAGGATTACACTCGCCCAGCATTAGAAGCTGTTTTAGCTACCGAAAACAGAATGCAAAATAGTATTTCTACTCTTGCTACTAAGAATGATCTAAATGAATTAAGAATCAAAGATATGCTTAATCAACTTTTACAGTTACTTCAAAATAGCAACCAGGAACAAACTAATAAAATCCTATCTGAGCTTAAAATCTTTCAAGAAAATACAGTAAATCATCTTGAAGAGATTAAAAAGAAAAAAGGCTTCTCACTTTAAAATTATAGCTATGCATATAAAAATTCAAGGCGGTGGAAATGGTAAATATGCTAATAACGGAAGTTGTTCTTCACTTATCAGTTATTTAGAACACGAAGATTTAGACCGCCTAAAAAAAGGACAAAAAATAGAACCTTTTTTCTCACATACAGAAGATCACATCAAAGGCAATACAATTATTGAAGCGATAGATAACAACAAAAAGAAACTGTGTAGAGATGAGGCTAAATTCTTTATGATAACAGTTAGCCCAAGTCAAAAGGAATTAGAACACTTAGGTAAAACACCAGAAGAGCAATCTGAAAAGCTTAAGGATTATATCCGCAACGGAATTATGCAGAAATACGCAGAGAACTTCAATAAAGGGCTAAATGCTGAAGATATAATGTACTTTGCTAAAATACATCACGAACGCAAAACAAATAAGGATGAAGGCAACCTACACATTCACATTTTAGTATCTCGTAAGAGCGCAGATGGACGATTAAAGTTGTCTCCTATGACTAATCATCAAAATACTACTAAAGGAGCTGTGAAAGGTGGTTTCGTACGTGTTGATTTCTACACAGGTGCGGAAAAGGCTTTTGATGAGAAGTTTTTATATCAACGCCAACTTCAAGAACAATTTGACTATAAAAAGCAATATAAAAAAGGGACTCCGAAAGATTGGGAACAGCTCAATAAAGAAAAGTATCAATACAATCAACAACAAAATAAAAATAACAATCAGTTTATACAAAACTGTAAAAATCAAGGTTTTTCAGACAAAGAATTAGATTATATGCTTCAGGGTAATTCAATCGAGAAAGGAAATGAGTCTTTCTCGATTGGATTAACTGATAATTCTTTTCAACTTGTTCGCTTTGTTTCTTCAATGGTGCAAGCTTTGCAATATGCGGGTGGTAATGGGCAAAGTTCTGATGATAATCGTAGAAGGAAGAAAAGACGTTAAGTTTGAGAGATGAAAAAGTTAGTAGTTTCTTAAGTCAAAGTTTCTAAGAACTCTTCATAAAGAACATTGGAATTTTTCTTTCTTTTTTTTAACAATCGACGCAACTTTCTATAGTCACCTTCTGGGTAAAATCTTTCTACTTTAGTTTCATTTTCAAAAGTTTTAAGTGCAATGAATTGAGCACCAATGCTTTTTGCATGATCATTAAAAATAGATGAATTATAATTTTCAATTGCAATAT